>DAOTMQ010000009.1:2468-30500 GCA_035450385.1 Kiritimatiellia bacterium
AGGCGCAACAGGTCTTCGCGTACCTGATGCAGATGACGATTCAGCGCTAGTGCACGCAGGAAACTGTTGCGTGCGAGCGGGTAGTCCTGTGGACCGTTGTTCCTCAGGATGTAACCGCGCACCATGTGCATCAGGTAGTGCTCGCGCTTGCTCGCTGCGCTGCGGAGCGCGGGAAAGACGCGGCTCTCCAGTTCCGGATACTCGTCGGCTTGCAACAGGATGTCGGCCAGCAGGCCCCACAGACGGATGTCGCCCGGGCGGGAGGGGATCACCTTGTTGAGGATTTCGCGCGCCTCGTCGTTTTTGCCATCTAGGATCAGCAGTGCCGCCTCGTGCCAGATCAACTCATCGTCTGGCACCTTGTTCTCTTTGGCCAGATCCATCCAGAGGCCCGCTTCCGGCAGGTCACGCCGTTCGATCGCGATGCGCGCCTTGTTGATCAGCGCAAAGGAGTCGCGGTCATCCAGATCCAGCAACAGGTTGAGATGGCGCTCGGCGTCATCAAACTCATTCGCGTCGATCTGCCGTGTAATGGTCTGGATCAGTTCGCGCTTCCTGTCGCGCATGGCGGTCATCGGATCAGTCCGAAAGCTTTTAGCGGTTGCCCACAAATGCCGCTGTCCCACGCCTCTGTCCCAGAGGTTTTTGCGGACGTAACCCAGAATGTCCTGATTGAGCAGTGTGCCGTCGCGCGCTTGCAACGACGCAATGGTCAGCGCGAAGGTGTCTTCTCCCTGTTGCATCAGGCGCAGTTGCGTCTCAATCTCGTCTTGCGCCTCCGCGTTGCCTCCTCTGTTGGCAGCCAATTCATAGCGATTCAGGACCACGCTGAGGTTGTCCGGTGCCTTGCGCGATACATGCGCCAGCAGTTCGGCCGCTTTCGCCACCTGCCCTTTCGCCACCAACAGGACGGCCAGTTCATTCCCCATACGGGCGATCTGGTCATTCAATCCCTTCCGCACCCAGGCGTAGTACCGGATGGTGTCGGGGGTCTCGGGATTTACCAGCGGGCTCATCGCCTCGCCAAACGCATGATACCGGGCGAGCAGCGCGGCTGTGTCCACGCCCGCCTCGCACGGCACCCCGCTCAGAAAGAAGCCGGTCGGCAACGCCAGAAAACCGTTGTCGCGCCACAGTTCAGGCGAGTCAAAGAGCACGACCCGCTTGAAGGCGTTGGTGTCGTGTCTGAACCACTCGCGCAAAAATGCGGCGGTCGACAGATCAGCAGCGTTGATCAACCGATAGCGGCTCTTCACGAACGATGGATCCGTGCGGATCGCTTCTTGCAGACTCAGTTTGTGTCTCGCGCCTTGCAGTTCATCGGTTGAAAGAAAAGTCAACCGGCGACCGTCACGGTGCGCGCGCACCATGAGGTGGTGCCTTAGCAACCGCATGTTGACGATCCAATCCCGCCCGTCCAATTCGCGGTAAATCTCATCGATCACACGGTCGGCGAATTTCCCATCCTCGGGGTCGATATCGGAGTAACTGAAGAAGGGCACCAAAAGAGCCAGCGCCAGCAGCGGCCAGCAGAGCACCGCGCCGATCCGGCAGACGAGCGGATTGTCGCGGTACTCGTAATAGTCGAGCTCTTCGTCGATCTTCTCCTCAAAGATCTCCCGCATCAAGAACCAAGAGGCCACCAGCATGCCGATAAACAGCGCGATGAGCACATGCTGGTAGACGGGGATTTTCGAAGTGAGGCGCGCGACTCCCCAGATCGAAGTGTCAAGGTGAACCCAGTTCAGCATCCGGCCCAGCCAGGTCATCTCCCCGTCAGCTCCACGTGCGACACTCAGGTTGAGCAGGGTCGGCAACAATGGCACGACGAGCGCGAGTTGCGTCAAAAGGAGCAGCGGAGTCCGACGCCTGAAGGCGTGCGAAAAGATGAAGAAGGAGATTGAAGCCGGGAACAAGAACTGCACAAAGACGTAACTCCATCCGAAGCTGGGAATCCAGCGGATCAATTCGCTCTTCATCGTCTCAAGAAACACCCGCAGGATCGGGCGCGGCGCCGGAATCGGGATGGCCGCGCACACCTCGGCTGTCTGCCACAACACATACAGCGCCAGCAGCAGCCCGACCAAGCCCGTCAGCACCACAAAAAGCACCCTGTAGGTTGTGGCGTGTCCGTTCAGGATGATGCTGCGTAGGAGAATCACACCGCCGATCGGCATCAAAAGCAGAAAGATCGGCGACTCCACGCTGCACGCGCCCAGCAGCAGCACACTTACGAAAAGCGAGACTTGGTTGCCTCGCTGGTCATAAGAGATGATCAGGTTGATGATGAGAAAAATCAGCAGCAAGTCAAACGCATACGGATAGAGGCGAGTCGCAACCAACCAGAACGGCGCGCAGAACGCCAATACGCTGGCCGCTCCCAACCCGCCCAGCACGGCGGCGTAGGCCACACGCCGATTGTGCGCCTGGACTGAAGCCGGGATGGAGAGCGTACCGTCGGCATTGGTCGCGAACCCGTCCTGACCGCGCAACGGGATGTCGGCGTCGTCTGCGTCATCATCCGTTCCGCGCAGACGCGGCGGCATCGCCGCCATCGCGCCACCGGGATTTTCGCAGGCGAATATGAACACCAGCCGCGCCACCAGCAGATAGAAGAGCGACACCGCCAAGCCGCCGCAAATCGCGCAAAACAGATTCAGCCGCGTCGGCAAGTCCGCAAAGCTCAACCCCGCCACCCAACGCGCGGTCATCGCGAACAATGGATAGGCAAGGTCGTCCTGCGGACACAATCCCGCCGCCGCCGTGGTCAATGTCGAGGAAACTCCCGGATAGACATGCGTAAACAGCGTCAAACGATATACGATCAGCGGCACTACCGCCGTGAAGGGGATGAAGAAGCGGATCAAACGCCACGGAGTCGAAAAAAATGTCCGGCGCAGAAAACCCATCGAGGCACCTCACTTTACTTTCGCGCACGGCGGCGCCAAGCGCGGTCGCCATAAACACCGGCCTTGGAACTGTCGAACGGAATGAAGCCCGCAGCCAACGCGGGCGACTCCGGCCGCAAGCGGAAATCACGCGCGGCCGCATCCACAAACAGGGGATCAACCACCTGCCCGTCCGTATCGCGGCCCTCGGCCTGCCACTGCGCCAACGTTTTGCCGTTGAAATCGACCGGCCCGTTAGCGCACCACCACAAATTGCGCCGCCACTCAACACGCGCCTTCTCCGTGCCGCGGTAGCGCGGCGTCCCCAGCGCTTGACCGGGCTGCGCCCAATAGATGATGTTCCCCTCGATCACGGCAGAGCGGTGCGGCTCGGCGCGCGTGATCGCCACCTGGTATTGGCGGCTGTATGCGAGGATGTTGTTGCGCACAATGTTGTCGCGTCCGTAATGCTGATGGAACGAGCTGTCCTTGGTGTCGTAGACGAGATTGTTTTCAAACACAATCCCCTCCGACCCTTCGTCAGGATACAAGCCCCAGCCGCCGTAGGTGTAGGAATCGACATTGAAGATCACGTTGTTGCAAACCCGCGTGCCGAACGAAGTACCCAGCGTGTAGACGCCGCCCATATCGCCCAGCGCACCCTGCCCGATGGTATGGATGCGATTGTAGGCGATCAGATTGCGCTGCGCCACGCTGCCCCGATAGCCCCACACCCAGCCGACCGACACACCGGTGTAGTAGTGGTCGCCGATCTCATTGTGTGTGACGCGGTTGTCCGACGCATGGCCGATCCAGACCGCCGTAGCACTGGCGTGGAAGCGTCCGCCGTGCGTGATGATGCAGTTGTCGATCTCGTTGAAGGCCGTGCTGTACGGGCCGAATGTCGTCACAACGGTATTGCTGGCGATGCTCGCCCCCTTGCCGCCCGGATCACCGATGCGGACGCCGCCCGCACCAAGGTCCGTCAGCGCACAGCGGATCACGCGGTTGCTGATGCACCCCGCGCGGAACCAGATGCCGTACTCACCGGTATGCGCCACGTCGCACGCTTCGAAGGTCACGGCATGTGCGCCGTCGGCCATCACCGCAGCCTCGGTACGCGCCGCAGCCTGCATAGGCTCGAACTGCGTGGGCCCCGGACGGTCAACCGCGCCGAGCACCTCGGGCGCGATCATAGCACCCCTGACCTGATCCGCACGGCGCGGCGAATCGGTGTAGTGAAAGGCGATTGAACGGAACTGGACATGCCGCACAATCTGGGTGGTGGCGGGATCGCCCTGAATCGCGACCAGCGTCTGCAAGCCGGGATAAGGCGCGAAAACCTCGGCACCACGCCAGCGTCCGGGCAGACGTTCGCCTCTGCGCGGCCGATAGAGGATCGTGCCAGCACAACCGTCATAAAACCACTCGCCCGGCGCATCAAAGGCCGAACGCACATTCTCGACATAGTAAAGCGAGTTGGTACGCCAAGGGTTCCACGGCTTCCAGCGCCCGCCCTGCGTGCGCAGCGTACCGCTGGCGGCATCGAAACCGAGGATCATGCGGCGCGTTGTGTCCCAGTTGTGATGCACCACCACCTGCGCATAGCGCCAAGCCCCGGCGGGCTCTCCGGCCAGCAACGCCAGATCGCCACCACGGGCGGTCAGTTCCGCAACTGCATACTCCACTCGCGGCTGTTCGTTGGTGCGCATCGTTTGTTTGACCGCCTGCGGGGTCAAAAAGCCCTCGTTCGGATGACGCGCACGCACCGCACGCTGGCCGTTGACATACAGGCTCTCGAAATAAGCGCGTGTGCCATCGGGAAGGTACGGGATCGGCGCCTCCCAGAACCCCTCCTCCGTCACGCGCCAGCCTTCGATGCGCAGCGCGCCCATCACCCGTGTCGCGGTGCCCTCGCCCTGATAGACGACCGGCGCGCCTTCGCGCCCCGAATCTTCCGGCAGCAGCACGAACGGCTCGGAGAGCAGATAATCGCCCGCCGCCACCCGCACCGTCCATGCCTCATCGCACCCCGCCTGACGCGCGGCGCGGATCGCGTTACGCGCCTGAGTCAGTGACACAAACGGGCGGCTGCGCGAGCCATCGGCCACCGCATCCGTCAGCCGTCCCGACGGAGCCACGAAAAGCTCACCAGCACTGACACCGCCTACGGTGCAGAGCAACAGTATTACCATCACGCCAATCCGCATACACACCTCACCGCAACGCGGCCACATCGCACTTGTCCATGTCGTCAAACTCTTGATTCTCGCCGCCCATTGCCCACACGAATGCGTAAGAGCCAGTACCGGCGCCGCAATGCACCGACCACGCGGGCGAGAGCACCACCTGCTTTTCTTGCACCGCCACATGACGCGTCTCGTCCGGCTCGCCCAAGAAGTGCATCACAAGGCCGTTTTCAGGCAGATCGAAGTAGCAATAGACCTCCGTGCGGCGGGTATGCGTGTGCGGCGGGAACGAATTCCAAACACTGCCCTCATGCAACTCCGTAAACCCCATCACCAACTGACAGCTCCTGATAAAGCCCGGACGGATGAACTGGTGGATCGTGCGGCGGTTCGATTCCGCCAACGAGCCCAGCTCGATATGGTTGGCATCCTTGAGGGCCGCTTTGGTTGTGGGATAGTCGGTGTGGGCCGGATAGGACACCAGATAAAACTGCGCGGGAACTGCCGGATTGTCGCTGGCGCAGAGAATACCGCGGCTACCGCGACGGATGTAGAGACACTCGCGGTTTCCCATGTCATGGGTCGTGCCATCGACCACGATACTGCCGGCACCGCCCAGGTTGATGATACCCACCTCCCGACGTTCACAAAAATACGCGCAGGCCATCTCGCGGCTGCCCTTGAGTTCCAGCGGCTCCTCCAAGGGCACAATCCCGCCGACCACCGCGCGATCCACGTTGGTATAGACCAGATTTGCCTTGCCCTGCTGAAAAAGGTTCTCAATCACAAAACGGTCCCGCAACTCCTGCGTGGTCATCCTGCGAATCGAAAACCGATCGGAAGTCTCGATCATGCGCATATACTCTCCTTACCGTCGCCAATGATTGAACGCCGTCATCGTATCAACATCCCGCCCATAAACCAAGAGAGAAGAATAACGAAAGACCTGAAACCCTAACTCCGTCTTGCGGGTTCGGTCTGATTAGCCTATAGTTTAAACCATCAGGGGGAATCATTCGGCAAGGGTACGCATGTCCGCGTGCCGGCCGGCCGAGGCCCCTTCACATAAAGGAGCCTTGTGATGAACGTACCGACTCCCGAGAAGTTGGAACGAATTGCTGTCGCTTACGCCGCCATTAAGAGTGAGATCAGCAGGGTGATCGTCGGACAGGATGCCGTGATTCATCAGATATTGACGGCGTTGCTCTCGCGCGGACATTGCCTACTGTTGGGCGTGCCGGGATTGGCCAAGACGTTGATCGTCCGCAGTCTAGGCGAGGCGTTGGACCTCAGTTTCAACCGCGTACAGTTCACCCCCGACCTCATGCCCTCCGATATCACCGGCACCGAGATCCTCGACGAGGAATCGGGCAGCACGCGCCGCTCGTTGCGCTTTGTGCCCGGCCCCATCTTCACTAACCTATTGCTGGCGGATGAAATCAACCGCACGCCGCCCAAAACGCAGGCCGCGCTGCTCGAAGCGATGCAGGAGAACGTCGTCACTACCGGCGGCCGCTCCATCCCGCTCCCGCAGCCCTTCTTTGTGCTGGCCACTCAGAACCCGATTGAGCAGGAAGGCACCTACCCGTTGCCCGAAGCACAGCTCGACCGTTTTATGTTCCTGATCCGGATGGACTATCCGGAACGCGCCGAAGAGATGCAGATTCTCCGCCAGACAACGATAAACCGTGACATCAACCTGACGCGCCGGGTCGATGGCGCGACGTTGCTCGACTTACAGCGTTGCGTGCGCGATATCCCGGTCAGCGAGCATGTGCTGGGATACTGCATTGATCTGGTGCGCAACACGCGTCCGGCGGAGGCCACGGCCCCCGACTTTGTGCGCGCCAACCTAGCCTACGGCGCCGGTCCGCGCGCGGGGCAATACCTTGTCCTTGCAGCCAAGGCGACCGCCGCGCTCGAAGGCCGTCTCAACGTCTGCTGCGCTGACGTGCGGCGCAACGCGCACGCCGTGCTGGGCCACCGGATCGCCTGTAATTTCCACGCCACCGGTGAGGGCATCGACGCCACGCAGATCATCGATCGTCTGCTGCAACACGTCCCCGAACCCAACAGTGCCGGCGTGTAAGCCGACGGAAGGATGCGGATGAACTCGCCCCCGGCAGACAGACACGCCAACAATCGACAGGACCCGCCGCGCCAGACCGGCGCTCAGGGCCTCCGCGCCGCGCATAGCTCCCGGCTGCTCTCGCCCCGCATGCTCGACAGTCTCAAAAACCTCGAGCTGGTCGCCCGCGCCATGGTGGAGGGTTCCCTCACGGGCCTGCACCGCTCCCCCTACCACGGTTTCTCCTCCGAGTTTTCCGAATACCGTAAGTACTGCCCCGGCGATGCCGTCAAACATGTGGACTGGGTGGCCTACGCCAAGACCGACCGCTACTATGTCAAACAGTACGAGGACGAAACCAACACGCGCGCCTACATCGTGCTCGACCGCTCGGGCTCCATGGCGCTGGGCGCAGCGAAGAACCACAAATTCAACTACGCCTGCTACCTCGCGGCGGCCTTTCTCTATCTCATGCAGCGCCAAAAGGATGCGGTCGGTTTGTTCACTTACACCGACCGCATCGAGTCCTATTACCCCGCCAAAACATCGCGGATGCACATGCTGAGTCTGTTGGCGCACCTCGAAAGCCTCGTCCCCACAGGCCGCTCACAGGCCGCTCCCTGCTTTCACCGTATCGCCGAAGAGGTCCACCGGCGTTCGATCGTGCTGATCTTTTCCGACTTTCTTGATCCAGATCCCGATTTCATCGCGAGTCTGCGGCACTTCCAGCATAAAGGCTGCGAGGTGCTACTGTTTCAAGTGCTGGACCCGCTAGAGACCACCTTCCCCTTTCGCGGCTTGATCGAATTTCGCGATTTGGAAACCGGCGAGTGCATGGAGATCGAAAGCGAAGACTGCCACCCCCTCTACTTGGAAGCGTTTAATCGCGCTCAGCAGAGCTTGCGCCGCAACAGTGCCCGCATGAACATGACGTTCGAAACCCTGAGCACCGGCACGCCGTTCGACAGAGCGCTGCTCGCCTATTTTCACAAACGGGAACGACTTTTCTGATGCATGTGGGCCATCCACTTTTTCTATGGGGACTTTTAGCAGTCCCACTTCCTATCCTGCTCCACCTCTTCTTCAGGCGGCGCAGGGCCAATATCGAATTTTCGACGCTCCAGTTCTTCCAGCAGCAAAAACGCTACCTGGCCCACCGTCGGCGTGTGCGTGAGTGGCTGCTCCTGCTGGTTCGCACCCTGAGCATTCTCGTCCTGACGCTGGCCCTGGCCGGCATCACGCTGCAACGCTTCTCGCCCGCGCTCGCCGCGCGCACCGCTGTGGCGATCGTGCTCGACGACACCCTTTCCATGGATCGCAAGCTGGGCGCCGGCATGACTGCCTTCGCCCTCGCCACGCAGAAGGCTGATGAAATCCTGAACACTCTGTCGGAAGGCGATGCGGCGGCGCTGACCTTGGTCTCCGGACGCACGGGCATCGCCCTGACACGCAAGCGACAGGCCGTGCGCCGCGTTCTCGAAGAACTCCGCGTGACCGGTGCCTCCGGTTCTTTCGCCGCCGCGCTGCAACGCGCACAACAAGACCTGACGGCTGGCGGCATCCAAAACCGTGAGATCTACGTGATCTCAGATTTTCAAAGCAACCAAGCGCCCTCCGCCCCGATTGAACTCGAACAGACCAAGGGGTTGCGTCTTTATCTGGTGCCGCTCAGTGGCCCCTCCGACAATCTTTCCATTCCGCGTCTGGCGCTCTCGACACGCCCGCAGATGGTCAACAAGCCGCTTGTCATTCCCTATGAAATCGCCAACCATGGCGAACACAGTCGCGATACGGAAGTCAGTCTGGTGATCGGCACGGAAACCATCCGCAGTGACGCGCTTCATATCCCCGCCAGCGATCGCGCCACCGGACGTTTTGAATATGTGCCGCCGCACGCTGGCGTGGTCAATGGTGCCGTGCGCATCACCGACTCGTCGCTCGCGCTTGACAACACACACTGGTTCACGCTCAACGTGAGTGAGAATATCCGCGCCCTGCTGATCGAGGCCGACCTCCTAAGCCGCGTCCGCCCCTTCCACTTCCTCTCTTTGGCGCTTGATCCCTCCGGCGGCCAGGCGGTAAATGGTATTCTCGCCGAGCAGGGTTTTCTCAATGAATTGCAACCCCGCGAATTGGAGCGGCACCATGTCGCGGTGTTCGCCAACCCACCGCCCTTCAACGCGCAGGCCGCCGCCCTGCTGACGCGCTACCTCGAAGGCGGCGGCAGTGTACTGGTGTTCGCCGGCGGCGACGTAGGGCCTGACACCTTTGCCGCTTTTCAAAACGAGGCGCTGCGCAAACTGTTCGGCGTGCGCGACCCAAGCTCGCGCACCGGCATGACCTTCAAGGACGCACTGGCCGGACTCAACGATCTGCTCCAGATGGACCTTGTCACTTGGCAACGCCTGAATACCCTCTCGCCTGCCCCCTCCGCTACCGTGCTGGCTGAGTGTCGCGGTATGCCCATGATTATTGAGCAACCGGTGGGTGCTGGCCGTCTGATCGCCTGCGCTTTTTCCGTGCGCCGCGACACCAGCAACTGGCCGGAGTTGAAATCCTTCCCGATCGCCATGATCCATCTGATGACGCATGCCGCCCATGAGTCGCAACAACATGCGAACATCGCTTGCGGTCAGACCGTGCGCCTCACCGCGCTTGATGTTGACGATACTGTCCTCGCCTGTAGTTACCATGACGGCGCACAGGTCGAGCGCCCTGTGCAAGATGGCGTGGCCAGCCTCAGTGAAACGTGGCAACCCGGCATCATCACCGCCGAACGCGCTACGCCGCGCTCGCTGGCGGTCAACACGGTTGCATCTGAAAGCGAGCTGGCGTGCTGGTCGCCCGGCAAGCTCAGCGCGCTGGCGTCGATCAAAACGCATGTCCTCAAGGCGGACGCCGCCATCGATACGCAAATCCGCGCCGCACGCCGAGGCAGCGACCTCTCCGGCATCCTGCTGGTGCTGCTCCTTTTCCTGCTCACAGCCGAAGCCCTGCTCGGCAACGCCTATCTTTCAAACCGTCGATCATGACCTTTTATCCACTCATCCCGCTCTGGACGTTCGCGCTCCTGCTACCGCTGGTAGCGGTTGCCACCTTCTATGCGTTCAAGTACCGCAACCCCGCCGTAACGGCATCGCGCCACCGCCTGCTGGTGGCGTTGCGCGTGGCCAGCCTTGTACTGGTGGTGTTCATGCTGCTCTGTCCGGGCCAGATGATCGAAGAGCGCAATCTAGAAAAGTCGCAGATCGTCTTTCTGATCGACCGTTCCGCCTCAACGGGCACGCGCGACCTGCCGCATGGCGAAACGCGCCTGTCACGCGCCGCAGCCTTTTTGCGCGACACGCCGCTGCGCCGCCTCTCCGACTACCCCCGCGCATTATATACGTTTCATCACGACACCAAACGGATCGAGTCACCCGATGCTTTGTCGGACCTGACTCCTGAAGGCGGCACCGACCTGCGCCAAGCGATTGACCGCGTTGATAAAGACATCGGACTCGCGCGCGTGGCGGCGCTGGTTTTGGTGAGCGACGGTATCGACCACTCCGGCTTCAAGGGCAGCGACCTGACAGTCCCGGTCATGAGCGTGCAGGTCGGCACCGATCTGGCCGACGTGCAGGATCTCGGCATTGAATCGTTCGCTTGTCCAGACACACTCTACGAAGGGGAAACGCTCACGCTGGCGGTTCCCGTAATGCTGAGCGGATACCCCCTCGAACAACGTGCGGCGTTCCGTGTCTTTGCCGACGATGTCCCGATTCACAACGCCACACTCACGCTGGCCAGCGGTCGGCTGCACACCGAACCGGTCTCCGTCACGTTTTCTAAAACCGGCATCCACACGCTACGGATTGAATGCGACAGCCTGCCGGGCGAGGCGACGCTCCTCAACAACCGGCGTGAATTTGCCATCGAAGTCGTGACCGCCAAAAGCGAGATCGTCGCCTATTTCCCGCTGCTGAACAACAGCTTCCGCCCGTTGTTGCGAGAGTTCACCAAAGATGAATCCGACGCCTTCACAGCCGTCTACCGGGTCTCGGAGGGCGTGTTCCGTCTCCAAGGCCGCAAGCCCAACCCCGCTTTTCAAAACGGCCTGCCGGCCAGTGCCGACGCGCTCAAAACGGTCACCTGCCTGATCCTCGGCGCACACAACGGCGACCTCCTGACACCCGCCGAAGCGCTCGTCTTGGAGCACTATGTGAATCAGGGCGGCTCGTTGGTCTGCCTCGCCGGCAGTGATGCCTTCGGCCGTCTGCCGACCGGCTCCCCGCTGCTTCGCCTCTTGCCGGTTGTGACGCTCGAACAGTCGTTCCAAGAAGGCACGTTCCGTGTCGTGCCCGACCCCGCCGCGCATGGCGCGCTGGCCGATCAAGTCCGCGCGATCATCAGCGACAACGGCGATGCGGCGAACTTCACGCTCAACGGCCTTAATTTGGTCAAGGACGTTAAGGCCGGTGCACGGGTTGAACTGTGGGCGGAGAGCGACGCGCGCCAGCCGTTGCTCGTATGGCACACCTACGGACGCGGCAAGGTGATCGCGCTCTTGAGCAACGCTTTTCATCTTTGGGGCGAGCCCGACCGGCGCGAAGACAACTACGGGCGTTTCTGGCGTCAGCTCGCAGCCTTCGCCAGCCGCACGGCGGATGATGCCGATCTTTTGAAGGTGACACTCAGCAAACGCGAACTCGCGGCAGGCGAGAGCGTGACCGTCACCGCCGAGGCCCGCCATCCCGACGGCAATGAAGCCGCATTGAGCGTCAAGGCCGATCTCTTCGCCATGGGCCGCGACACGCCGGAAGCGAGCCGGACGCTTGATCGCCGCACGGGACACTTCGCGGCGGAACTGCCCGGATTGCAGCCCGGCCGCTATGTGTTGCGTGTCACGTCAGCCGATGGTCAAACAGTGATCCGTACCCGTTACGCCTTCTTGCTGGTCGGCGATGTGTTGTCGGAACAGATGCACCTGCGCTCAGAGCGCGAACGCCTGCTCAGCTTCAGCAGCGAACGCCACCTGTTCACGCCTGCGGACGGTGCCGCACTTGAAGAGCGGTTGATCGATGCCGTCCGCAAGAATGTGGTCCAGCGCGAACGTTTCCTGATCTACGAGACACCGCTCTTTTTTGCGACGCTGCTCCTCCTGCTGTTGAGCGAATGGCTGCTGCGCCGCCGCTTCAACCTCTTCTGAGTTTCCGCTCAAAAGCTCGTCTTGTCAGCGGGGATGCGGTCCAGCGGAAGGACTTGGAAATCAGGGCATACCTTTAGGATTTCGGCACCGGGAAGGAAGTGGAAGTCGCCGTTCGCCGCATCGGCAAAACCGAAAGAGTTGGGAGCGTTCGTCGTGCCGTTGAGGATGGTGAAAGCGGAGGCAATGCGCTTGTCCGGCGCGGCCCATGCAACACCGTTCGTGCCGTGCGTGTAGCTACACGTTCAACTTCTACTTGAGGAACATGGTTAGCCCCGGCCGACTCAACTTGATCGCGAGCGGCGTCACGGTAAACGATGAGACTGGATTGCCGGATGCACCGTGCACCACAGACCCGTATTCGTAGTTACCGGTGATCTGACGGTCATTATGCCACGTATGAACCTGATTCCACTCCGTTTCGTTGTCGTCCTTTGCGTAAGCATAGAACGTACGCGTGGCGGAGTTGTACACCAAGCGCAGATCGTAGTGGAAGTTTGAAAAATCACTCTCAGCGGTAAGTTTCCAGGGCAACAGCATGTTGATGGTATCCGAGTTGTTCGTGACGGCCCTCACACCGTAATAGGAAAGCCCACTGCCATCATACTTGAACTCCAACGCATAGAAGTTGCCATCGGGAACACGCGCCATGATGCCGGCTTCGCCGTTCAATATTGCCCGGAATCGCGCCGAGGCCAATCCCGATTGGGATGAAACCTGAAACCCTCTGTCACCAATCAATTACTCACGGAGTTGTCGAGGCGCCAGAACGAGGGTTTTTCAGGAAATAGAGATAACCGTCTTCACAACCGAGCACCATATCGGCAATGCCATCGCCATCGAAGTCGCACGCCGACGGACACGTCGAGTGGGCTGCCAGCTTCTGCTCGGTAAACTCGCCGTCGCGACGGAAACGGTATGTGCCGTTCTCGGCCTTGACCTGCGTCCATAGAACCAGATTTACGCTGCCGTTCATGATGAGGTCGAGCTTGCCGTCGCCGTCCCAGTCGGCGAGACAGATCTTCCGGCGGCCCGATCCGCCGCCGACAGCGCGACCTTTGCCCTCTCCCCAACCGGTGACGCCCATGGGCTTGCCGGTCGCATCGTCGATGAAAGCGTGTCGCGGTGCCTTTAGCCTCTGTTTGCCCTGTGCATCACGGAAACGCTCGAACAACGCAAGCGTGCCGTCCACGTCAGCCATGACGAGATCCATAAGTCCGTCGCCATTCATGTCGTGCATGAGCGGCGTTGTACGCCACTGCGTGACGAGCTCCTTCGGATTGCCCGTACTCTCTGGTGTGAACCACCCCCATTTGAGCCGGGGCTGCCCCTCCGTCCCCCACTCGACCTCAATGCCGCGCGGAGCGGCAAAACGCGGTTCCGTGCGCGTGCCGATATTTTCGAGAAGCATGGGCTTGCCCCAAATGCTGTTGTAAATGATGTCGAGGTCGCCGTCGCCGTCCCAGTCGGCGACCGATTCGCACGTGTAGCCGAAGCCAGCCTCGACCGGTCCCTGAATGGACCCGTTGTGTCCCGCCCGATGCTTGAACGGTTTGTGCTGAAACGTGTCGGGGCGAATCGTGATGTCGCGATAGGCATCCGTCGGTGCCTCGCAGCTCAGATAATGCGGCCCCTCCCACTTCGGTTGCGCAACCTTCGGACCGGAGATATTCTCGAACCAAGCGAGATATCCAGCCGCATCGCCAACGACAATGTCTTGATCACCGTCGCCATCGAAATCGACGACGAACGGCGAGACAAGAATGCCGAAATGCAGGAAATCGCGCTCGCCGCGCATGAACACGGGCGGATCGAAAACGGGCATCCCCTTCCAGAACGTGCCGGTGTTGCGATAGAAGCCGACACGGCTGTCCTCTTCAGCGGCGATGATGTCGATCATGCCGTCACGATCCCAGTCGATCGCCTGCGGCACGGGGACGCACTCATCGGCCGCGAGGACACGTCCCTTGGAATCGTGCAACAGCCGTCCGGACGTATAGACGGGCTCCTTGCGCGTGCCGATGTTCTCGAAGTAAGTATAGCTGCCGGGAAAGTCCGACAGGATAAAATCGAGGTCGCCGTCGCCATCGAAATCTTCGAGCATCGGATGGGGATTGCCCATCGTCTCGATCGGCTCGCCGTTTTCGATGCGCAAGAGACACGGTTCCGTCCACTGCGGTTTCTCGCGCGTTCCGAGATTGCGCAGCAGGTAGACGAGACCGCGACAGCGCCCGTTCATCCACGCTTGGCGCTTGACGTCATAGGCGTTATCCCATCCGTACACGCGCCAGTCGCCGACACCGACGATGACATCGTCACGGCCATCGCCGTCATAGTCCTTCGTGAGCCACGAGTTGCAGCGCACCTTGCCCCAATGCACGTTGTTCGTACCGACACCGAGCGACTGCCAAGGACCGAGCTTACCGTCCGGGAGCGAGTAACTCACTCTGTCGGGCCCCGTGAGCGTGTAACCGCCGTCCTCGCGCATGGCGAAACGATAGCCGCCGATTCCGCCGGGACCACCCTTCTTGAAAATGATCGGCTCTCCGGGTTTCGCGCCCGGATTCACGTAGAGCAGATGCCTGCCCCCATAACCGGCGCCGCCGACGCTCAGATCCCAGTCGCCGTCACCGTCCGCGTCAAACGGCGTCGCCGTCGTGAGATACCCGCTGCCGATCTCGCCGACGCCAGGATTGTTGAACGGCATACGCGTGAATTCGAGTTTGGGATAGAGCACGTCCGCAGCGGACACTATCACCGCAACCCACACAACCGCAAAAACGGCAACACTATTTCTCGTCATGGTTTCTCCCTGAGGCCCTTGCAAAACCCCTCGTGGCATGGGCGTCCCGCCCATGAAACACGGGCAAGATGCCCGTGCTACACCTGCAATCAAGGGGTTTTGCAAGAGCCTCCCTTGTTTTACATTCCCAGTTCAACGAACGCATACCCGAGCGGCTGGAAGTCAACCGTGAGGTCACCGACAGCCGAAAGTGCAACACCTCCGCCGAGTGCGGTCCTCAGCGATGCGTAACGGCGCGGCGATTCGAGCGTGGCCTTCACGGGCGCCATCGTGCGGTTAGCGACGAGGACCCAGTCCTTGCCGCCCTGACGGCAGGTGCGCACGACGAGCGCCTTCTCGGGAATGCCACCGAAGGCCGGCGGCACCTCGTCGGAGAGGAGCACCGCCTCAACCGACTTCACGTCAAGCGCGACCGCGCAGACATCGGCCCAGGCCTTGTCGAAAGCCTCGCCTTTGAGGTTCTTGCGCATCGCATGAAAGGCATAGGAGCAGAGTCCGTTCGCACCGGCGGCAACAAGCTGCCATGTCATGTTGGCGATTTCCGCGCGGCTCGGCATCCGGGTGTCGGCTGCTTCCTGCGGACGGTACCAGCCCCAGTTGAAGGTCTGCGCCACGTGCCACATGCCGCGCATCCCGAAGGTATAACCGCGCGCCTCGTTCGCCCAGCCGGAGCAGATGGAGATGTCAGCGCGGGCACCGCGATTGCCGATCGGATACGGATCAATGCCGAGGACATCGAAACACGGCAGGAGTGCCTGCACATCCTTCGGTTTGTCCGTCACCGTGTAGGTCGGATGGTCGGGATCAAGCTCGTGCAGGAACTCGTTCACCGCGCGGATGTTCGGCACGAACCTGACCGGCACCTCGTCGACGAGATACCAGGCGAAAAAAGCGGGATGGCGGCCGATCTCCTCGAACTTCTTGCGGAAGGCGGCTTGTGATTCGGCGAACGTTTTGTACGGGCTCTTGGCAGAGTAGTCATAACCGTAAATGAGCTTGCGGACATCCGCCGCCGCATAGACACCGATCGACTGCCAGCGGTCGAGATCCTGGGCGGACACCTCGCCGTACTGCATCGCGAAGTTGAACGGCCCCTTCTTCCAAACCACAAGGTCCTCGTCGCTCATCCGCCCCGTGTAGAGCCCGATCGGGAAGAAAGGTTTACCATCGAGGAGCGTGCGCCCCTTCGCGTCGATCGCGACGCGGCGCTTGCGCGGTGTTTCCGTGCAGCGCACTTTGAGATCGGTCGAGCCGAGCACGTCGCCATCCGCGCGACGGACCAGACGGAAGACGACCGACTGCGCGCCTTCCGTGAACCGCTCGGCGTCGACGGTCGTCTCGGCGTGTTCGATATCGAGAACATTCGCCTCGACGATCTGTCGCGCACCGTCGCGCCCCTGGAAGACCAGTTCACCGCGGAGTTCTTCTACCGGGTTTTTGAGCGGATTGACGTGCAGAAGCGTGATGAACCGGATCGGACCGTCATTCCGGGCGAACTCATTTTTGTAGGCCGAGCACTGCAGATAATCGACCGGACGCTCCGGAAGCGGATGAAGCCAGAAATCGTCGAAACGAACGCGGCCGACGAGCCCGCGCGGCAGGTAGCAGAGCACATTGGCCGAGGCGGCCTTCGCCGGGAGCGGCGGCGTCTGTCCCTCGTAACGCACCCAACCGTCGGCCTTCGGATCGTTATCCGCCACAGGCTGAGCGCCCGCAGCGGAAAGCCACTTGCCGTTCGCGTCGCTCCAGTCCAGGCTCACCTCTGGACGGTTTTTTTCTTCAGGCAGCCGGTCGACCTTGACGTAGGCGCCGAAGCGGTAGACTCCGCCCGGTTCGGCACGGAACTTGACCCGCGGGAACGTGTACTGCTTTGGATCCGCGCACTCCCAGACCAGCCCGTTCGATCCGCCGCGTCCCTCGCCCGGCAGGATCTTCCATCCGATCGAGGGAAGATCCCAACCCTCTTTCGCATTCGCGTTCTCAAACCCGGGATTCGCGAGCGCATTTTTCGGCTCCGTCGTATGCGCGGCAAACGCGGTCGTCAGCGCCGTCAGAATCAATGCTGCTGTCCATATCCTTTCACACATGGGAGACTTCCTTTCAATCAGTCCTCATCGCGGAGCGTGCGACTTTCAGGGCTGCCGCCGGCCAAATAACCACCGGAGCGGCCCTTCGCGTCGGACGTCCAGAACGAATAGAGCCGCGCCCCGCCACGCGCGGTGAACGTGAGCGTAAACGACTCGTTCGGCGCAAGCGGTCCCACCTCGAGACGGGTGGAGTCCACACCCTTGAGCGTCTTCCGCCAGCCGCCGGAAACCACGTCGAGCTCGCCTTCACGGGCATCGACGTTCACCCAAAGGCGGTCGCCCTTCGTAAAGACGAGCTTTTTGGTAGTGAGCGTACCGTCCGAAAGCGAGCAGAAGCCGTCACGGCGAAGTTTCGCGATGCCCATCGTCGCGTTGGCGTAAGTGCCGCTGTGGGTATTCACGCGGCTGAACTCCTTTTTCTTGTCGGGCTGTCCTGCGAAACCGGAGAAATAGAACCAGAGTTCGTCGCCCATGACAAGGCAAATGGCCGCATTGGATCGAAGATACCCCATGTTCCAGTCGCCGTACTTGCGCGTCCCCTCAAGGAAGAAGTCATAAGCGTGCTCGGCAGGGAACTGCCAAGCGTCATATTCGTTCGGAACGGAATTGAACCCGAAGCGCAGGTCGGCGATTTTCGGCAGTCCGCGCTTGTCCCAATATGAGTTCTGCGGCGAGTTGTAGATAAGCGCCAGCCCGATCATCACGCCTTCGTAGGCCACGGCGTCAAAGTTGTAGAGCTCCTGCCCGTTGATCTGCCGCCCGCCCGCAGATCCCTTCAGCCGCCAGTTCATCTTCTTGAGATTCTTCGACCCGTTGAGAAAATCATCCGTCTCGGCATAGTCGCGCCAGCGGCCGAACGAAAGCCCGTTCTCGGAGCGACCGCACCGCAGCGAAAACACCCACTTGGAGATGAAAGGATTGTAAAACATCGTGGAGCAGTCACCGGCGTCGGTGGCCATCTCGGTCTTCGTCCAGTGGATACCATCTTTGGAGACGGCCACGCTCGGCCCGACGAGACGGCGGCCCGGCACCGTCGTGCAACCGGCGAGGTCGAAGGCAAACCCCTTCCAACGGTAACCATCCTTGGCGTCGGGATCCATGATCACCGCGTTCGAGTCGGCCATGCCCACGGTTTTGAGGGCGAGGTTGTTGCCTTGGCCGTCGAGGTCGGGGCGTTCCCATTTGATACCGTCCTTCGACGTGGCGTAAGCGATGCCGTTCGCCCAGCCCGCACAGTACCAGCATTTGAAGAGCTTGTCCTGCCCGTCGTACCACACACCGCCGGAAAACGGCGCGGCCATCGCGTTCCAGAGTGGATCGCGCGTGTTGTTGCTGCGTTCCAGTTCGGTCTCGGGTTTGAGGACGGGCGAACGCGAGTCGATCGTCGGCTTGTTCCACACGCGCTTCATCGTCGACTCAGCGACCAGCAGATCGTCGAGGAACATCTGCCGTCCCACGTCCACGTTGATCGGCTCGGCAATTTCGATGCGCGGCTCACGTGCGAGCACACAGACAAACTTCCCGAACGTGAACTTCTCGCCGGCCTTGACCGTCTTGCGCCACGGCCGTACGCGGTTCTCGGGCTTTTCGCTGAAGAGTTGGAACTCACCGGGATCGGACATCAGTTCGAAACCGTACCCCTGGAGGACGTCGTCTTGCGAACACGGTGAACTTCCGCCTTCGGAACGGCGCTTCGGCGTGAGACAGATCAATTCGCCGGGATTGGTCACGGTGAGCTTGAAGCCGTCAATCGGTGCACGCAGGTACGCCCTACCCGCCAGCGCCTTCGGCGGCTCCAGAAGCTGATAACTGCGGTCGCTGTAGATCGCTATGCCGCGCCGGAAAGTATCCGGCACAACGTCACCATGCCCGGAAAGCTCGACCCCAGCCTGAGGTGCCGCGAAGACAGACCACGCGGCACACGCCGCGACACAGAAAAGACGAATCCTCATCGTTTAAGTCCTTCGAATGGTGTCATTTGAGCCGTATCAGGAGACCTTCTCGGTAACAGTAAAGGAGTTCACCCGCCGTGAGAAGCCCCCGCGTGACGCGCCACATGTCGTACTCGCCCGCCGCAGTGGCGGCACCGCCCACCCCACCCAGGTGGAAGGCGTCCGGCCCGATGCAGTCGGACGGGTTAAAGGCGTTCGTAAGCGAAGCAGCATGGCTGCCATCGATAAAGAGCGTCCACTCTCCCCGGGACTCACCCGCCAGCGGGTTGTATTCGAGCGCGATGTGGTGCCAGTCATCTGTTGGTACAGCGCAATCGAATGTCGCGTCCAGCGGAGACGTGCGGAAGCCCCGCGGCGGCACGACCTTCAGACGGAAACGCGTCGGCGTGACCGTCGTGTCGGCCGAAAGCCGCCATCCGCCGCTCGTGGCGGACTCCGCATTGCCCACAATCGTCTGGCTCGCATCATTCGCTCGCAGTGTGCCGCACCGGTACCAGCCCTCGACCGTGAAGGCGCCGCCGATATAGGAGGAGTCGGCCAACATTCCAGTACCCAAGCGACCTGCGTCAGTGAGGGATGCTGACCCGGAGTTCACGACATACGGATCGACCTTCAGCAGTCCCCTTCGCGCCCCGTCCTCCACGCCGTACGATGTCTCCGCCGACAGTACACCCAGGTCATTGAGGAATCCCACGCGGCTCTCCAGCGCCAGTGCGCCGTTGTCGTTATCGATGGGCCAATACGCCTTCGTCGCCACGTTCGTCGTGCGGTTGCAGAGGAACTCGCCGGACGCAAGCGCGCGTTTCGAGAAGCGGAACCCCGCCATCTTGCCACGGAAACCGTTCCCCTGATGACGTCCGCCGATGTTAAGGTGGCCGGGCGATGAGTACGCGCCGAACGCACCCGAAAGCTTCGCCGCATAAACGCCATTCGTGAAAAGCGAGAACGTGCCCGTATCGTCCTTCTTTTCGAATTCGAGCGCCACGTGCACCCATTCACCGACCGGCACGGTAACATACGCCCCGTCCGCGCCGGTGAAATAGGCATCGTTGAGCCCCGGCACGATACCGTTTGCCCAGAGGTTGAAGCCCTTATCGTTCGCGGGACGATACGTGAAGTTGATGATGCCGTTGCCCCAGCCAGGAACAAGAGATGAAAAATTCGCCGTCGTGGTATAGAGGAGCACCTGCCAGGCGGTGTTGGCATCACTACGCTTCATCCAGAATTCATACGTCCATGCATCGCTTCTTAAAAGATCATAAAGGTTCTGCGAACCTGAGTAGAGATACGCCTTTGATCCGGCGCCCTCACAGTTGAAGCAGACAGAACCGCTGCCTGCTGGAAGATCCGCCTGCGGCGGCGTGTCGTCCGAGACCGCCAGCAGGTCGGTATCCCCACGCTTGCCGTGGAAGGTATAGTTGCCGGTGAGATCCGTACCGTCGATGTAGAGTCCTTTTTGGTTGTTCATCGGCCAGTAGGCAATCACGTCTGTGGCGTCGCGGGCACCGGTCGTCGCACACAGCAACTGATCCGGCGCGAGCGCCGCCTTGCAGACGCGCACGTTGTCCCACTTGCCGCAACTACCCTGCCAAGTATTGGCAGCGCCAGCATACAGGAAAAAGGACGAGGGAAAGACGGTCGCTTTGTTGATCGCCCGCGCATTCGCTATGGCGTTGGCGAGCGTGCCGTTCCGATAGAGCTTCCATTCGCCATGGCCCGAACCGCCGTCGGCATCGTAGACGAGCGCGAGGTGCTCCCATTCACCGAAACGCGGCGCACCCCAGGCGGTCGCGTCGATCGCGGCGATACCGCGTCCGTCTGCATCCTCAACGTGCACGCAGTAATACGGTGCCGTATCGGCATTGCTGCTGGCGTAGTATTGCAGTTGCCAGCCGATACTGGTACGTGACCCGAACACCACCGTCCACACGTTCATCGAACCTTCGCGGATGATCTCCGGCTTAAACCATCCTTCAACGGTGAAATCGTTGGTGATTGTGATCTCCTTGGCGAGATCGTTGATGACCAGATAGGAAGAAGCCATGGAGCAGGCGCTGGTCTGCGCGGGCAGGTAGATGGAGCCGTTGTTTTCATCGGCCGGTTTGAGCGAGGTGGCCGTGTTCGGCGGATACCCTTCGAAAGCGCGGTCTTCGGAGACGGTGATGCCGCGACGAGGAAGGTATTCGTCAAACCTCTGATCGAGGAAACCGCCATCGAGGATGGCGTAGCCCGCAGCGATGCGAGAGTTGAAGCCGCCGCTTGCGCTGATGCCATGAGGCCAGTAGGCGACGGTCGAGTCGTTTGCCACCGTCTGAACGGTGCCATCCCCGCCATAATTGAGGAAATCCTCGGGTTCCAGCGCCTCGTCGGAGATGCGGCAATATTCGACCGAACCGTTGACTTGGTAGCCGTCCGCGACGTTACGACCGCCGATGGCTAGAGCATTGTCCACAGCCGAGGCAGAACGCGCGGTCGGCAACGCCGCAATCGTGCGCGTATTCTTGAGTGCACCGTTCAGATAGAACTTCCAAGTCGTCGTACCCGCCGCCGTATCAATCTTGTGTGTGATCGCTACATGGTGCCAGTCCACCAGGAAGGTCGCGGCTTCTGCGGGCGGTACTTCGTAGAAAACGTAGTCGGCGCTGTTGGTGCGGATGTCGGGATTGCCGCAGTAGCACTGGAAACTGTAACCACCGGTCTCGGGGCCTGACTTCAGCATAAGCATCCATCTGTCGTTGTCGTTGCCGCTCAGATTCCAGAACACAGAGAAGAGCGCATAGAAATAACTCGGCAGCGAATCGAGCCGGAAAAAGAACTCCACTGTGAAGTCTCGTTGCGGCGCGACCAAGAGACCGGCCGTGGGGTTCGTCCAGATATACCTGACGCCGCCCTTAGCCCGAGCATAGCTACAGTTGACGGGATCAAAGCGGAGACCCTCCGTCGTGTCGGGATTCGGCGGCAGGTTCCAGCCGATACCGTAGGCGTCCGTCGCCTTGCCACCACCGTTGTTGGCGATACACGAGAGGTCGTTCGCCGCAGAGACGGCGCAACGTCCACCGTTCGCGGGACTCAGCGCGTCGTAGTCAAGCGGCCACAAGGCCACGGTCTCTGCGCGTGCGCACGCGCAAGCTAGACCAAAGAACATCAACAGCGCTACAGCGTACAGGTGCGGTTTGCCTTGAAGAACGGTTTCTTTCATTGTTTTCACCCTTTCCTCGGTTGTCTAACACAGCCTGAAAAACAACAGTTATCGTTTTCGTTCTTTCCGTCCGCCAGCCGAACGGGAAATGGTCACCAGATGCGCACATTGTCCGAGCACAAAGCCGATAACGACAATCGACAATGTGCCAAAGACAATAGCCAGATTAACGTGAAAGAGCCAGGGCAAAGGCAACACCTGCTGGCCGAACGTCACCCAGACAAGCGTGACAAATCCGCAGAGTGTCGCGATCAGCGCATGTGTGGCGCGCGTGTGTTTTGAAAATGCACCAAGCAGGAAAAGTCCGAGCATGCCGCCGGAAAGAACACTTTGCATCGCCCAGAACGCCGTGAGGGCGCTCTGCACGTTCATAACCGCCAGGCCAATCGCGATGGAAGCAATCGCAAGAACAACCGTGGAAACACGGAGGAAGCGCAGATTGTTCGCCGGTGTCGCACGACGCGCTGCGAAACGTTTGTAATAATCTTCCAGAAGCACCGTCGCACCGGAATTCAGTGTCGCGGCAATCGTCGACATCGCTGCGGCGATGATGGCGGCGACAAGAAGCCCCGAGACGCCCGTCGGCAGCTTATGGACGATGAACCAGGGAAAGATCGCGTCAGACTTGGCGAGCGTCTCTTCCGGCACACTTCCGGGTGCGCACTGCACGTACATCCAGAGCAGTGTACCGATCACCACGAAAAGAAGTGTCGTCGGCACGTAGAGAAACGCCGAACCAAGCAGCGACTTCACCGCAGACTTCGTGTCCCTGGCGGCGATGTAGCGTTGCGTAAAACTCTGATCGATGCCGAAATTCTGCAGGTTGATACAAAGTGCATAGAAGAAGATAACCCAGAACGTCTCATGGCCCCAGTCCGTCAACGAGAAGCTCCCAAGAGAAAACTTCCCCGACTCCACGGCCATCTGAAACCCCGCACCGAGGTCCGGGATTCCCCGGCAGATGAAGAGAACGCAAAGAACCGTACCGACAATCAAAATGAGAGACTGGATGGCATCTGCCCACACAACGGCAGAAATACCTCCCATCACGACGTAAAGCATCGTTGATACGCCCGTGACGACGATCATAGACGCTACTGAAAAGCCCAAGACCGTTTTCAGGAGCAACGCCAGAAGAAAGAGGATGACACCCGAACGCGCACTCTGCATGACAAGAAAACACCCGCTCGCATAAAGACGCGCCCATGTGCCGAATCGCGCCTCCAGAAAAGAATAGGCCGACACGCCGACCGAACGCCGGTAGAACGGAACGAACCAGATCGCGGCGATGATGGCTGCAATCGGCACGGTTATGGACAGGACCCACGGATTCCAGTTCGTCAAGTACGCCTTGGCAGGAAGCGCCAGAAATGAAATCGACGAGACGTGCGTCGCAAAGATCGACAAGGCGATCGCCCAGGTCGGCAGCTTTCCACCCCCCGTCATGAACTCACCGGCGGCATCGCCGTCTCCCTTGCGGAAAAAGAAGCTGCATCCGAACAGCGTGGTTCCGACGAGGTAAACCGCGATTATGACAAGATCAACGACGTTATTCATGGTTAAAGAGGCAACTTCTTGTATTCA
Organism: Kiritimatiellia bacterium; assembly: GCA_035450385.1. Lineage (GTDB taxonomy): Bacteria > Verrucomicrobiota > Kiritimatiellia > RFP12 > UBA1067 > DUPH01. Next base: position 26,424 of record DAOTMQ010000009.1, read on the forward strand.
ACACGCAGGGTCTTGAGCACCTTCCTGACGGATGCAAGCTCCTTGCCGGCAAACGACGCGAACGGCGCGGTGAGGACATTCTGGACAAGCCCCATTTCCGAGAGCGCGGCCTTGACACTCTTCAGGAAACCGATCTGACCCTGCCCCAAACCATAGAGAAGATACGAACTCATCGTTGTGAAACGTTGAAGTTTCTCAACCTTGGCGACATCGCCGGCCTTCGCCGCAAGATAGAGCGCCTTGAAGACGGCGGGCCAGAGATTCGCCCCTGTGCAGACTCCCCCATCCGCTCCCAGAAGAACCGCCTCACCCATCGCCTCGTCCGGCCCCATGAACAGCGAAAACTTGTCCCTGAACGGTTCGAGCGACAACCGGAACTTGTTGAAGAGCGCGATGATCGAGGACGAGTCCTTCATCGCAACGATATTTCTGTGTGCGGCCAGCTTCACGATTGTCGCCGGATCAATGACCGTGTCAGTGTGTGCCGGCATGTTGTAGACGACAACCGGCAACGGAGAACGCTCGGCCAGTTCCGTAAACCACGCGACGCACTCCGCTTGCGTCAGCCTGAAATAATACGGCGGCGCGGCGACGACACCGGCGGCACCATGCCGCCGACAGGCCGCAGCGAACGCCAGCGCATCCTCGATGTCCGTCTCCGTGATGCCGACGAGCACAGGCACACGCCCCCCCACGAAGCGGCACGTCGCTTTCACGAGTTCTTCGCGAATGGCATACGAAAGATGCGGTCCCTCTCCTGTTGTTCCCAGAAGAAAGATGCCGTCTACGCCGCCCTCGACGAGATGGCCCACCATCTTCTTCACACCGCTCTTGTCCAACCGCCGCTTTGCATCCAACGGCGTCACCATCGGCGGGATCAACCCCGAAAAATTCTTCATATCGAAACATCTTTTCGTTTTTCTGTATCTATTCTATGCAAAGGAGCACCGAGCGATAGTGTAAAATAATCCATTAGACGATTTCTATGGTCTTAACAGGACACGCATGATACAGTTCTCGCATGGGACGAAATGACGAGTTTGAGCATTTAAGCGGGCACATAACCGCATCCGAGATCGGACTTGGCTGGCTTGACGGTCTGACCCTCCGCACCGTGTCTAAGGCGGCTTCATTCAGACCGCACCAACATTCACACATGGAGGTCATACTTTGCCTGCGCGGTGAACTTGTCTACAGGATCGGGAGCAGCAAGCCCATCCTGCTTGGATCTGACATGGGGATCGTCATCCCCGCCCACATACAGCACTCCCTCAAAGACGACTCAGAATCTCCCAGCGAACGCATCGGACTTCATCTTCTCAAGAGCATGTCCGCACATCACAGTTACGCCGTCTTCTCACGAAAAGATTATGCGAACTTCCAGAAAAACCTTTCAAAATCAGCCAAACGCCCTTTCAGGCTCTCGCCTGCACTCAAAGTAGCATGTAGAGAATTGTCCACATTCCTGAAACGGCCTTCAGGAGATATTTGTTCGGCGGAATATGGCCAAATCCGCATCCTCTGCTGTTCAATTCTCTACAATCTAGTAAAGATTCTTTCCGCACCGCCTTCTGCGATAAAACCGCAACTGATGGACGAGGCGGTACGGTTCCTTGAATCGCACTACGCCGAATCCATACATGTTGAAGATCTCGTCAAACACATGGGCTATTCGCGTGCGAGACTTTTCACGCTTTTCAAGCGCCATACCGGCCTTACGCCCAACGATTTCTTGATCCGTTTCCGCATCAACAAGGCCAAGGAAATGCTCAGGAATTCAACACTTACAGTTGCGGAAGTGGCGACCGCTACAGGTTTCAGTGGCCCGGAGTATTTCTACACCGTCTTCAAGCGCTATGTCGGCGTAACGCCTTCGGAATACAGGCGGGGGCATGAACAGGGCACCTTGAGCTAAACCTTCTCCGGCACTTCAAAGCCTTTGCGGTATGTGCGTCCGAGATAGCGGTTGGCCTCGTCGGCGAAGTCGCCGGTGAAGCGTTCCGCCGCCGGGTCGAAGCGCAGATACGGCCCGAGCGCAGGCGGGGTCTTGCGGAGATCGATCCCGTTGGCTTCGAGATGGACGTGCATCCGCTCCCATGCCTTGAGAAAGTCGCCGTTGAAGGCGAGACGCTCGCGGATCTGTTCCGGCGCGGCCCCTTTTCCGAGGCGGTGCGCGATGTTGCCCAGATGCACCAGGCTCGTCGATATGTGGGCTTCGGAAATATCGTAATACGGCATGCCCGGTTTGCCGCGAACGGCATCGAAGAAAGCTGAGCGCACCGACCGCAATGCCGGCTTGAACTCCTTGACCAACTTGCCGTCTTTGTCGTAGGCCTTGTTGCCGACCGTGTAGCCGTTTTTGCACTGAACGGAGGTCGTGTATGACTGGCCGTGGAGCGCGTCCATGTCCTGCTGTCCCCACGCGCCGTTTTTCTGGAGGCGGCTCTCACGCGGCAACGCCCGCATCTCGTAGATGATCGGCAACGGCTCGTAATCGAAGAACGTGATCTGCGTGTTGGGCGTTGCGCCGTCATCGTCATAGCCGAAGCGACCGCCGACGCTCAGCACGCCCTTCGGCATGCCCTGCCCCGCGACCTCGCGCGCACCGTCCAAGAGGTGGATGCCCCAATTACCGAGTTCGCCGTTGCCGGTGTCCCAATCCCAGTGCCAATCGTAGTGCAGATTCTGGCGCATGAGCGGCTTCATCGGCGCCGGACCGCACCAGAGGTTGTAGTCGAGCGTCGAGGGGATCGGCGTCGGGGCGGACACTTTGCCGATACTCGTCCGCGCGCCGTAACGCACCGCATGGATGTAGAGCGGCTTGCCGAGGTTGCCGTCGATGGCAAAACGCGCGGCCTCGCGGAAACCGGCCATCGAGCGGGTCATCGTGGACGAGTAGACGACGCGGTTGTAGGCGCGGGCGGCCTCGACCATTTTGCGTCCCTCGAACAGATTGTGGCTGACCGGCTTCTGGACAAAGACATGCTTGCCGGCCTGGGCGGCGTGGATGCACACCAGCGCGTGCCAGTGGTTCGGCGTGGTGACCCAGACCGCGTCGATATCCTTGCGTTCCAGCAACTTCCGGTAGTCGGTAAAGGTCTCGGGCTTCTCGTTGTGTTTGGCGCACTCGTCGAGCGCATAACCAAGATTGACGGAATCGACATCGCAGATCGCCGCGATCCGGACCCCCGGCACGGTGCGGCAGGCACGCATGTCGTTACGCCCCATGCCGCCGATCTTGACTTTCGATCCCATGCCGACGATCGCCAGCCGGATAGCATCATTCGCACCCTGCGCACGAAGGCGCGTAGCGGCGGACAGAAACGTTGCCGCACCAACACCCACTCTCAAAAAGTTCCGACGATTCATATCCCCTCCCATGATCCGGGTCTGCAACTTGCTACCCGACATTCGGGATCGTAGTCAATCCGTGCCGTGAAGTCAACAACCACCCGACCGCGACACCGAAACGTAAAATGACCATTTCGTAATCGGTTAGCCCGCCGTCCGCGCTTCGCACGGGCGGCGGGCTAACCGATTACAAACAAAACAGAAACCGGTATTGCCCAACTCCGCCTCCAGAGCCTATGATAGGCCGTGTATGCGATATTGGAAGGTCCTTTTTGTAAAGCCTCGAACTGAGAAGAAAGTCGTCGAGTACTGCCAACTCTACGGGATTGCGCATTATCTGCCGTTGCGTGAAAAAACGCGCACGGCGCAGCGCCGTAGAGTCACGGTCCGTTTGCCGGTGTTTCCGGGATATGTCTTCGCCCGTGTCACGCCCGATCGGCGTCTCGCGCTGCTCAAGACCAACCTTCTCGTGCGCATCCTTGAGCCGGAATTTCCGCGCCGTATGCTGCGCGATCTGGTGATGGTGCGGCGCGCGCTGCGTGCCAATCCGGCGCTTGAAGCCGCCAAGCCGCTGACGGCGGGACGCTTGGTACGCATCACCGACGGTCCGTTCCGCGGCATCGAGGGGCGCGTTGCACGGTTGGCCGGAGCCTTGAAAGTGGTGCTCAACGTAGACATGATCGGGCAGGCGGTCGCGGTGACTGCTGAGATTGATCAGGTCGAGGT
>DAOTMQ010000010.1:0-30241 GCA_035450385.1 Kiritimatiellia bacterium
TTGTTGGCGACGGGGCGACGAACCGCGTCTCGGTGCTTGGCGGTGACATACGGCTGACGGGTGGAGGGGAACATGACGACGCTATGCTGCTCGGTAATAATAACGCTACCGAAAGCAAACTCATTGTGTCCGGGGGGGCGATGATGGCCGCAGATGGAACGTGGAGCCTGCTGGGAATCACCCGTGGGAGGAGCGAACTCGCGGTCGGCGGCGGCATTCTCTCGTTGGCCAAGGTGTCGTGCGGCATTCGTGATCTGGTCGATACGACCTCCGGCTCCAGTGCATTGCCGTTGGCGGTGCATGTGTCGGGCGGTGTGCTTGAGGTGCGTGAGCGGTTCAACTGGATGGCCGACAGGAACGGCGCACGCGTGAACGAGGTCCGCTTGACGGGCGGCACGTTGCGTCTGCCGCCGACCTATGCGACAGTCGGCGCGCGGCTCAATCAGACCCGCCTGATCCTTGATGGCGGCGTATTGGAGAGCTGGGGAGGCGACATGAGCACCGGAACGCCGCTGGAGTATTTGTCGGGGCTCAAGCAGGCTTATGTGGGCGCCGGTGGTGCGTGGATCAATACCCGGGGACGTACCGTCAACTTGTCGCAGCGCTTGACGGCATGGGACGGCGGCGATGGCGGGGTCGTCAAGTGCGGGCCGGGTACTCTTGCACTGTCCAGCGTTCCGTGTGTCACCGGGCGGGTCGATGTCCGCTCGGGGACGTTGCGGCAGCAGCCGGACAACGGTGCGGTCTATCCGGACGATCCGCTATTGCTACTGACGTTCGAGGACGGGGTGCTTAATGATCGTTCCACGTACAATCACACGCTGGGCGTTGTCGGGAATGTAGACAATCTGGTCAGTGTGGAACGCCCCGACGGCCATACCGGCGTGCGGTTCAACGGTTCCACGGCGCTGTATTTGAACTATCGTGACGATGTGCAGCAGGCGGACAGCTTTACGGTCTCGGCCTGGGTGCGGCTGTCCGCATACGGGGCGAACAATCAGCGCAGGACGTTTTTCGGCACCTTGGACGACTACGCGGAAGATGCCCATGATTTTCTGTTGCGCGTCGTGGCAGACGGAGGGGGAACGTTCCGTTGGTTGGGGACGGGGCCCGACAAGCTTACTTATGGCCATCTTCTGGCCGATGTTGAGGGAGCGGTGCCCTTGAATACGTGGACCATGCTGACCTTTGTGGTGGACGGGCAGAACGGGTTTTCCATGTACGTCAATGGAACGCGCCGGACAATGAAAGTTAAGAAAGGGAGTGTAACGACGTTTACCGATTCGTATGGCGCAGGACAGTCTTGGTTGCTGGTCGGCAAGAACGACGGCAAGGCCTTCAATATCGGGGCCGTTGCCAATACGGATACGGATTGTTTCACCGGCGATATGGATGATGTTGCGGTTTATCGGCGTGCGCTGTCCGATGCCGAGATCGCCATGCTGTATGCCGCGAAAATGCCCTATGAGCGTCGTGTGCGCGTGGCGGCCGGTGCGTTTTACGATCTGGCCGGCGCGGAGCAGGAGATTGATGAGGTGACGGGCGAAGGGAGGATCGACAATGGGACGGTTGCAGTGACCGGTCTCCTTGATCCTGGCCATGACCGCACCACGCCTGCGGGCGCAACGCTGACGGTCGGCGGCGGACTGACGTTGGCAACGAACGTCACCTATGTCTGCGACTGGACGCCCGAGGCGAATGACTGTGTGGACGTTTGGGGAACGCTGACCGTTGAGGGTGCCGGATGTGTTGATCTCGGCTTGAGCGAGCCTTGGCAGATGCCGGGCGCGCCCCGCAACAAGGTGATCCCGATCATGTACTACTCGGCGATCGAGGGTGCCGCCAACTTTGAGCACTGGCAGGTGACGGGCACCGGGCGGTCAACGCGGGCGAGCATTCAGGCCGAAAACGGTGTGGTCGCCATTCTGCTCGAAGTGCCGAGCGGCACGCTGTTGCGACTGCGTTGAGTGTGGCTGGATTTTGGTGCAGAAAACTGTGAGATAACAAGGGCTTCTGAGGCATGAGAAAAATGCACTGGTGGATGTTGGCGGTGATTTTGGCGTCGGGGACGTTGTATGCGCAGGAGGCGTCGCAACCGTTGCTGCGCGTCAGGCCGGGGGTGGCTCTGCCGTACAAGAGCAAGTCGGTCACGATGGGACAGGAGTTTGTCACGCGTCAACCGCTCTATGTGACGGCCCTCGGGGTTGTCGATGAGAACGGCGACGGCTTGGCGAAGGAGTTGTCTGTCAGACTCTATCGTGTGAGCGACGAGGCGTTGCTGGCTACCGTCACCGTTGCACGCGCCGCAGGTCCGGTGCGCGACGGGTTCCGGTTCGCCATGCTCAATCCGGCGGTGAAGATCCCGCCGGGACGCTATGTGGCCGCAACTGATTTCGAAGCGGATGGCGACCGCTACCTCTCTATGGTCGATGTGGCCGACTTCAATACGGCAGGCGGCGCGATACACAACCCGAAGGTCGGTCGCTGGAGTTTTAGAGCGGACGAGTTCCCTGAGAATGCGCTGGCGAATCAGGACGGCATGGCGGTACACATGTGCGGTGCGAACCTGCTGTTTTCGCTGGATGCGCCAGCGCGTTGGACGGATGCGCGTCCGCTGGAACGTGTCATCGATCTGACCGACCACGAGGAGGCGCAACGACTGGAACCAGTTGCGGCGGGACCGGTTGATCGCGAGGCGCGGCCGGTGGCGCGTGCGCTGTTGGCGGCGCTCAGCGAGTTGCCTGCTAAAAAAGAAGGGAAACTTTTAAGCGGCCAATTCATGGGCTGGTATCCCTGTGTCTCTCTGGCCACGGCGAACGAGGTGTTCATGCAGACCAGCAACTGGGTGGCGGTCGCCGGTTTTGACTATTACGAAACGCACGTCAACATGCCCGCAACCCAGCCCGCACGTTACAAGCCGCCGCGTTGGCAGGCGGTCAACGCGTTCATCAAGGAGTACTGGCGCGCGGGCGGCGTGGTGACGCTCTCGTGCCACATGACCAATCCCTGGAACGGTGGACTGGCGTGGGCCAAGGCGGGACGCCTCGAAGATCTACTCGACCCCTCGACGCCGGCTTATGCGCGCTACCGCGAGCAACTTGATGAGATCGCGCGGGGTCTGGCCGATCTGCAGGACGCGGGGGTGCCGGTCCTGTTCCGTCCGTTCCACGAAATGCAGGGCAACTGGTTCTGGTGGGGTGCCCGGCCGCTCGCGTACCGGCTCATCTGGCGTGATCTATTCCGCTATTTCACCCATGAGAAAGGCTTGCACAACCTGATCTGGGTGTGGTCGCCGACGGTGTCGTCACGGGCCATGGATTTCTATCCCGGCAATGCCTATGTGGACATGACCGGACTCGATATCTACGCGAACACGCTAAACGCGGCCGCACCGGTGTATGCCGAGCTGATGAAGACGGGCAAGCCCTTCGCGGTTACCGAGTTCGGCCCGCCGGGCAACGGGTTTGACAACACCTCGCCGCGCAACTACGATTACGGTACTTTCGCTCAGCAGGTTCAGAAGCACCTGCCTGACGCTGTCTTCTTTTTGGCGTGGCGCGATGCGTGGGGGTTGCATCGCAACCTCAACGCCAAGGCGCTGCTTGATGATCCGCTGGTGCTCAACCGCGGCGAATTGGATGTGGCCGGACGCTTACAAGGCTTCGCGCATTTCGTGACGCGCGATGGCAACCGACTGATGGACGGCGCGCGTGAGTTCCGCTTCATGGGCGCCAACATGCCGGGGCTGGTGGTGCCGTATGACTTCACGCTGCGTCTGCCGGAGCGGATGACGTTGCCGACGCCGTGGGAGATCGAGGACGCGATGAAGACCTTGGCGCACATGGGCATGACGGTTGTGCGCACATGGAACCTGCCGATGCGCGGGCCGCAAGATCCGCCGCTGCCCTGGCATTATGTGCTGGCGCCGGGATGCTTCAATGAGGCAGCCTTTGTGACGATGGACCACATGCTGGCGTCCGCCAACCGGCACGGTGTGCGTGTTATGATCTGTCTGACAGCCGGCTCGGGCGATTACCTCGGCGGTATCGGCACGTATGCCGCGTGGCGCGGGAAGAGACGCGCCGCATTCTTCACCGATCCGCAGTTGCGCGAAGACTACAAGACAACCCTCCGCTATGTGTTGAACCGTGTAAACACCGTGACCGGGATTCCCTACAAGGATGACCGGGCGATTCTGGCCTGGCAGTTCGGCAACGAGATTTCAAATGCCGAGCCGACTTGGCTGACCGAAATGGCCGCCTATATGAAGGCACTGGACCCGAACCATCTGGTCGCCGAGACGCGTCATCATCCGGCCTTTGCCGAACAGTTGATCGACCCGAACATCGACCTGCTGACGCGCCATTACTATACGAACTACAGGGAATCAGGAACCAACTGGGTGGCGGCAGTGCAGCGCGAGGTCGCGCAGATCAAGGGGCAACGCCCGTTCTTTGTCGGCGAGTTTGGCCCCTATATCGACGGCAAGGTGCTGACGCGCGAGAATGTGCAGGCCTCGCTGCGCGCGTTTCTCGACACCTGCATTGCCACCGAAGGTGTGAGCGGCGCTCTGTTGTGGAGCATGTATTTCCACCATGAGCGCGGCGGCTATTACTGGCACCAGATTTTCACCTATCCCAGTGTCTGGTCTTATCATTATCCCGGTTTCGCTAGCGCCGACGCGCAGGCCGAGATTGAAATCATGCGCGAGATGTGTGAGGCGGCTTTCCGCATCCGCGGCCTACCGGTGCCGCCTGTGGCACCGCCCGATCCGCCGGTACTGCTGCCGTTCGAAGGGCTGGCGCTCTTCTCTTGGCGCGGCGCGGCGGGGGCGTCGGGTTATGATATCGAGCGTGCGCCTGCTCCCGAGGGGCCTTGGACGCTGCTGGCGGAACATGTTTCGGATGCGGAGGTTGCTTATCGGCCGCTCTTCTGTGATGAAAGTGCGCGGGCGGGCGAGAGTTGGTGTTACCGCGTGACGGCGCGTAACGCCGGTGGGCGCTCCGTCCCCTCGAATGTGGTGGGGCCGGTCAAGCTGCGCGCCGCCTGTTTCGTCGAAGAGTTCGTCGATCTGTCGCGTGCCGCCGCGCACTCGGAGGGGTTGACGTTGGACAACACCTATAACGCGCGTTATGCCGAGCACATGTTCCGCGTGTGCGGGACAACGAATGCATGGATCGAGTATGCCGTTCCCGGGGCGGTGCGGGAGGCGCGCGTGACCGCCTTTTTTGCCACGGCGCAGGGTGAACCTGTGACGCCGCGTTTCTTGGCGTCACGTGACGGAGAATCGTTTGCTGACGTGCAGCGCGTGCGGGCGGTTGAACGTGCCCACATCGCGCCGCCGCATGCGGGCGACGCAAATCGTCAGACGCAGGTGGATTACACGGTTCTGTTGCCCGAAGATACACGCCGCATAAAGATTGTGTGGGCGCGTCAGATGGCGCTCGACAGGTTGGAGATCGAGTATGCGGGGGGTGCTCGCTGACCGTTGAGCTTTTTTAACTCAGAGACGCGGACGCAGAGGTTGTTTTTTGAACGCTGTGTGAATAGCGTAGAGAAAAAATAAACTGGGCGTGACAATTTCTTCTTCCGAATTTTGCATAAAACGGGGGTGTGATATTCAGCGGAGAATGGTAAGGTAGCAATATTGTGTTGATGGACGCTTTCTGCCAAAAGGAGGAAAGAGACGTGAGAAGACATGTTAGACGGATAGTGTGGTGTGGTTGTGCGTTTATCGCCGTATGCGCGTTTTCGGCGCGGGCGGTGACCGGTGTATGGACGAATGTTTCGGGTGGCTACTGGGCCGACGACGCGAACTGGCAGGGCGGCGTGGTGCCGTCTTCGTCGGGCGCGGAACCCGGCGCGGGGGATGTTGCGGACTTCACCGCGTTGCCCGTCGGTGAGACGGTGACGTTGACCAACTACACCGCCATCGGCGGCCTCTGGTTCTCGGGCTTGGCCGATGATCTCTGGACGGTGACCGGGGGTGGCCTGGGCCTCGCCAACGCGCCGGACTTTCTGGTGGAACGTTACGGTGAAATTCGGGTGAACGGGGGCACGCTGAATTTGGAGTCGCCGATCACATCGTCCGGTGGTTACGGCGTGGCCAAGACCGGGGATGGCACGCTTCGGCTTTCGTCGAAGCACACCTACGGTGGGGCCATGCGCTTGAAGGCGGGGTGTCTGATGTTGACCAATGGCGCAGATCTGGCAGGCGCGGTGTTTGTGGAGGCTCCTGACGCCACGCTGCGACTTGAGGGCGACGCGCAGATCGGCGGTATCGAATCGCGGTGTATACCGCAGACGACGGTGGATCTGGGCGGGCATACGTTGTCGGTCGGGGGCGAGGCGAGTGTGAGGGCATTCGACGGGTGTTTCACGAACGGTACGCTGCGCTTTACGCACGGTAACGCGCTGATTGTAACGGACACGCAGAGCGTGGAGACGGTCCGACTGGAGAATGGCAGTCTAGTGTGCGGGATCAGGGTGGATATCACCGGCTGGTGGCGCTTCGACGATGCGGCGCAGGTCGGCAGGGACTCCGGCCCGCGCGCCAACCATCTGACCACGCACGGCACGCAGGCGCAGTGGCTCGCCGACGATCCGGAGCGCGGCAGTGTGCTCGCGCTGGAGGGTGCGGGGGCGTGGCTCGTCGGTCCGAACGGCGGACAGATTGACGGCCTGCCGGTCTCTAACATGTCCTTTACGGTGGCTCTCTGGGTGAAGCCGGACGCGAGCGCGGCGTCCTCAGCCGGGATATATGAGTGGGGGGTGGCAGGTTCTGCCCGGCAGTACAACATGCTCCGGCTCAACACGCCCTCCTCGGACAAGCCGCTGATGCACACCAACTGGGGCAACAACCATGAGATCCCCTACGCGCCGGGTCTGATGGATGGCGCGTGGCACCATGTGGCCGTCGTGTATCGTGACGGCTTCTTCCTCTACTACATCGACGGGGAGCCGATAGACAGCCGCTATGACGTTGCGCCGCTGCAAGTCGTGAATGGTAACTTCAAGGTGGGCAAAGGGTTTTCTGGCGACAGTTTCAAGGGGTTGATCGATGATGTGTTTGTCGCGCGGGGTGCGCTGTCTCACGGGCAGATCAGTGCGTTGCGGCTGGGCGGGACGTTGCCCGTCGAGAAAACGCCCGCCAATCTGCTGCTGGAGACGGCGGACGTCGAGATCGCGTACAACGGAACCCTGAGCTTGACGGGCGACCAGACGCTGAACACGTTGAGCGGCGCCGGCGCGGTGGGCGGTGTCGCGCTGCAAGACGGTGCGACACTGACCGTGACCGGAAGCGGCAGGCTGGACGGCGTGGTGACCGGTGACGGCCGGCTGGTCAAACACGGCACAGAGTCGACGCTCACGCTGGGCGGGCGGGTGGATGCCACCGGCACCGTCGAGATCGCCGAAGGTACGCTGGCGCTGGCTAATCGTTATCCCGACGGTCTTCAGGCTCACTACCGTTTCGATGACGAGTCGAACCTCGGCAAGGACAGTAGCGGCAATGGTTATGACCTGACTGCGAGTAGCGCACCGGCCTTTGCGCCGGGGCTCTTCGGCGGCGCGGCCTCGTTCACGGCGGCGGACAAGACCTATTTTTACGCGCCGACCTTCCCGGCTACATTGCCGACAGGCAACTCATCCTACACGGTCGCGGCCTGGTGCAACCTCAAAGAGGGGGGCAACATACGCGGTATGCCGGTATATTGGGGCCGCGGCAACAATACCGACAACGGCTCCGTGCTCTTCCGGTTCAACTCGACCACCGAGATCATGACCGCGAACATGGGGAACAACTGGACGGTGAAGGCAGGGTACAATTTGGCAAGCGATACGCCGGATGGTGGCTGGCATCATATCGTCTGTACCTACGATGCTGCGACGCACGAGCAGCGCGTTTACTTCAATGGAACTCGGGCTGCTCAACGGACGATATGGGCAGATCTGACTGTAGGCGATAATACGTTCTGGCTGGGTGGCGCGCCGTACGGCACGGCCAATTATTATGACGGTCTGCTTGATGAGGTGATGATCTTCAACCGTGCGCTGGACGATGCCGAAGTCGCTGATGTGGCGACCGGCCTTTTCGCTGCGCCACGGGGATCGCGCCTGGCTGATCGCGTGGTGGCGCGTTATGATTTTGAAGACGCCGCGCAACTTGGAAAGGATTCCGGCCCCTACGGGTATCACCTCGAGCCGCAAGGCAGTGTCGCTGCAGCGGCCGGCAAGGTCGGGCAGGCGCTCTCGTTCAATACCAAGAATCAAGGGTACTTGACGTGGACCAACAACGTCTTCCCTGAGGCGTTGCCGACCGGCAACGCGCCGGTCACGATCACGGCGTGGATAAACCCGGTCGACAATCCTAACCCAAACGGCAGCGTTGTGTTTTGGGGAACGACGATTGACAACCGCAAGGGATGCCACATGCTGCGTCTGGGAAGGAACGCGGGTGGGCAGACCGTTTTCCGGTATGTTGACGGCGTTGAATGGTTCAGCGACGAGTCGTTGGTCTCCTTTGAGCGTGGCGACCGTGATGAGGGGTGGCATCACTTGGCGGCGGTGGTCGGGCCGGGCGGGCTGCGCTCGCTTTACGTCGACGGGGCGCTTGCTGCAAGGGGCCGCGTGAGCGGACAGACCGTGGATCCCGGTAGCTTCTCGATCGGCTACAAACCTAATACATCATGGGCCTGGTTCCAAGGGATGATCGACGATGTGACGATCTATGACTGCGCCCTGTCGCGCGCCGAGATTCTGGAGACATTGCGTGGACGGCCCGACATTCTGCCGCCGGAGCGTACGGTCGAGGTGGCGGCCGGGGCGGCCCTTGATGTCGGCACGGCCGCGCAGCAGGTGAGCGGGCTCGGCGGCGCGGGCGAGGTGCGCATCGCGACGGACGGTGAACTGACGGTTGTCGGCGGCAGCACGACGTTCAGCGGTGTACTGGTCGGCGCGGGTACGTTCGCGGTGCGCGATGGCGCGGAACAGACGCTGGCGGGCGATGGCACGTTTAGCGGTGCAATCATCGTTTCAAACGCCGCACTGCTGGTGGAGAGTGCGGCTACTGCGGCGGGTTGTGCGACGGTGGTGCAGGCTGGCGGGCGCATCGGCGGACGCGGCACGCTGGGCGGAAATCTCTCAATTGAAAACGGCGGCGGGATCATGGCCGGGACGGCACCGGGTGCGCTGACCGTGAACGGCGCGGTCACGCTCGGCGCGGCAGGCATGGTGACGCTGCCACCGGATTTCGAGGGCGGGCGGTTGACGCTGCTGGATGCTACGTCCGTCATCGCGCCGGACGGCGTGGCGGGATGGCAGGTCGAGCCGGCACAGCCATCGACAGCCGCCGTGTTCCGCGCCAGCGAAACAACTTTCAGTGTGAGCGTGTTCCAGCGGGGCACGGTCTTCACAATACAATAACAAGGACGTAAGGAAAACAGGATGATCAAAAAAATCGGAATGATGGTACTGGCGGCGGGGACGCTGCTTGCGAATGAGGCGGATGTGATGAGCGCGGCTTACCGTGCGCAGTGGAACGCGCCCGAGGTGAAGACACGCATCGAGCGCGGCATCCGCGAGAACCGCATGGCCGAAGCCGCGGTGCGTCTGCCGTCGGTCAAGCCGGGCACGGAGGTGAAGGTCGAACAACTCGACCACGCCTTTCTGTTCGGCGCCCACATCTTTAACTTCGACCAGTTGGGTGCTGACGACCTGAACCGCAAGTATAAGGAGATGTTCGGCACCCTCTTCAATTCGGCGACGATCGCGTTCTACTGGAAGGCGTTTGAGCCGGAACCGGGCAAGCCGCGCTACCTGGCATCGAAACAGGACACGGCGGCATACTGGAACGCGCTCAAGGAACCTTGGAAGGAGTTCCACTGGCGGCGGCCGTCGCCGGAAAAAATCATCGAGTTCTGCGAGTCCAAGGGTCTCGCGATGCACGGGCATCCGTTGATCTGGGGCAACACCGGCTGGAACCATCCCTCGTGGGTTTCGAAAGATCCGGACAAGCGGGAGGAGATGGAGCGCCTGTTTGAAAAGCGCGTCCGTGAAATTTGCGGCTACTACAAGGGGCGCATCCCGAGTTGGGACATCGTCAACGAGAGCGTCGATCCTGTGCCCGGTAAGCCGCGTTACGGTGTGATGCCGGAAGACTACACCTTCAAGGTGTTCAAATGGGCCGAGGAAGGCTTTCCCGCATCGGTCCGCTTCAATATCAACGACTCGTGGCGCGGGGTCTATCCGCCCTTTATCCGCGACCTGATCGCGCGCGGTGCGAAGATCGACGTCGTGGGGCTTCAGATGCACCTGTTCGGCTCACAGCCGGTGCTGGACCTCGCTGCGGGCAAAAAGATCAACCACAACAACACCTCCTGGGCACCGGCGGATGTGATCCGCTATCTGGAGGAGTTGGACACGCTCGGACGGCCGATCCATCTGAGCGAGATCACAATCCCCGCGCCCGGCGAGGACGCGCGCGCCAACGCGATGCAGGCCGAACTGACGCGCGACATGTACCGGCTATGGTTCTCGTGGCCCAGCATCTACAGGATTACTTGGTGGAATACGGTGGATGATTGTGGCGCCAGAGGCGAGCCGCTGAAATCCGGGATCTTCACGCGGCAGATGGAGCCCAAACCGGTGTTCCATACTTTGAACGGACTGATCAACGGCGAGTGGAAGACGCGCCTGACCGCGAAGCCCGATGCGGAGGGCCGCGTGACGTTCCGCGGCTTCAAGGGGCGTTACCGCCTGTCGTACACCGACGACGCGGGAACTGCGAAGAGCGTGACATTCAACTTGCTGAAAGATGGCGATGGTTTATGAGAGAAACACTTGCAAAACCCTTTGCCTACAGGCGTGGCACGGGCATCTTGCCCGTGTTTCATGGGCGGGACGCCCATGCCACGAAGGGTTTTGCAAGAACCTCGAAAGGAAGGATGAGAGTGATGAAAAAAAGTAGCGTGATGAGTGGGGTAGTGGGGCTGGCGGCTTTGGCGGTCTGTGCGGCGGAAGCGCCGCCGCTGTTTCCGTTTCTGATTTCGTATGACGCACCGGACAACGCGGTCAACATGTCGCATCTGCTCGACGCGCCGGCCGGCCGACACGGCTTCGTGCGGGTGCAGGACGGACGTTTCGTCACGGACAAGGGGCCGATCCGCTTTCATGCGACCAACCTGACCGGACCAGCGAACTTTCCGACACACGCGCAGGCCGATGAATTAGCCGACCGGCTCGCGCGGTTCGGCATCAACTGCGTGCGGATGCACTACTTCGACGCCGAATACGGCAACTTCATGACCCCTGCGGAGACCGGCATCTTCGGCAAGGGCGGTGGACTGCCCGGCGCGTTCAGGGCGGACCCGACCAAGCCCTTCCATTTGAATCCCGACGCCATCGATCGGCAGGATTACCTAATCGCGGCATTGAAGAAACGCGGCATCTACGTCAACATGAACCTGCACGTCGCGCGTTTTCCCAAAGGACTGAGCTTTGTCGATCCGCTGATGATCGCCTCCGAGAAGGCGTATGCCAAGGCGCTGTTGACCCGCGTCAATCCCTACACCAAGCTAGCGTATACCGATGATCCGTGTATCGCGATGATCGAGATCAATAACGAGAACGCGCTCTTCAACAACTACAACGGCGGAGTGATCGACCGCGCGTCGGCGCGCGTCACCGAGGCGTTGCGGGGCCAATGGAACGCTTGGCTCAAGAAGAAATACGGTTCGACCGAGGCGATGACCGCCGCGTGGAAATGGGTGTCGATGCCGCTGAGCGATGAGCAGGTGACCGAGGGCGCCTT
This sequence comes from Kiritimatiellia bacterium, assembly GCA_035450385.1. GTDB lineage: Bacteria > Verrucomicrobiota > Kiritimatiellia > RFP12 > UBA1067 > DUPH01. Next base: position 11,810 of record DAOTMQ010000010.1, read on the forward strand.
TGATGCGCCGGTGACGTTTGACGGCCGGCGTTGGATCCTTGCCAAAGGATCTGCGGCAGTAACGGCAGCAGTCGAGGGTGGTGCGCTGCAAGTGACCGTCACGCGTGGCGGTGAGGAGTACTTTCCAAAAATTTTCCGTCGGGTCACCGTACAAAAAGACAAGCCCTACACCGTCTCTTTCAAGGTCCGCCGTACCCAAGGTGAGGGGAATGCCACGCTGGGCTTTGCGGTCGCGGACACCGAGGGTGGTTGGCGCTCGCTGGGCGTGCTCGATAAACTCACGGTCGGTAAGGCGTGGAAGCGTCACAGCTTTGTCTTCATTGCGGCGGACTCCAGTGACAAAGCTGAGATTCAGCTCACCCGCTTCCCGGTAGGCGTCTACGAGATTGACGACCTTTCGTTGCAGAGCGGCGCGGTCACGTCATTCGATGAGAAGTCGCGCATCGAGACCGCCAGCGTGCCGCTCCTGAAGAGCCGGGAGTTCGCGCCCCCGCAGGCGCGCGCCGACTTCACGCGTTTCCTCTGGGAGACGGAACGCGCCTATTGGACCGGCATTGCCTCCTACGTGAAAGACGAGCTTAAGGCGAAGGCACCGATTTCTGGTACGCAACTCGGCTACAGTCCGCCGCAACTTCAGGCGGAACTGGATTATGTGGATAACCATGCGTACTGGTGCCATCCGAGCGTAAACACGAAATGGGATATCCGCAATACGTCCATGGTAAATTCACTCGGCTGCATCCTCGGTTTGGCAGCGCAGCGCGTGCAGGGCAAGCCCTACACCATCAGCGAGTACAACCATCCGTTCCCGAATCAATACGGTGCCGAGGGCCAGCCGATGCTGCGCGCGTACGGTGCGCTTCAGGGATGGGACGGTGTCTTCGAGTACACCTACAACCACAGCCCGGACTTCAATCCGAAGCGCAACACCTACTTCTTCAGCATCATCGCCCGCACGGATGTGCTCGCGCATTTCCCGGCCTGCGCGGCGATGTATCTGCGCGGCGACGTACGCGAGGCGCAGGGGAGCGTGGTTGGTCGGATGGATGATGTGACGTACTTCGAGCGGTTGGTCAAGCAGCGCGCCATTTCCGCCGGTATTGGAGCAAGCGGTATCGACAGTCGTTATGCACTGGTCCACAAGGTGGCGATGGCGTTCCCGGAAGCGCTGGCGACGGATGGCCCGCAGCCCGCCACGCCTACGTGGGGTTCGGTCATCGTGAGCGACACCGGCGAGTTGACCTGGAACCGCGAGCGCCCCGGCAAAGCCTACTGGACCGTCGATACGCCCAACACCAAATTGTTCAGCGGGTTCCCGGAGGGACGCGAAGTCGCGTTGAACGGTGTCAAGCTGGCGATCGGTCCGACACGCCTGGGCTGGGCAACGGTGTCGTTGACCTCGCGGCATGCGACTGGATTCGGCGCGGATGGCGCGTCGGCCACAATCCTGCTGACCGCCACCGGCGTGGCGGAGAACGAGGGCACGCAGTTTGAAGTGCTCTCTGAGACTACGGCGGCGCTGCGCGACCGCATGCACTGGGGTGAGGGAACGGTGCTGGTCGAGGGCATACCTGCTGTCGTGACGCTGCCCTCCGCCGCAGTGAAAACACGCTGCTATGCGCTCGACGAGCGCGGAGCGCGCAAAGGTGATGTCCCGGTCGAAAGCGTGGCGGGCGGCTGCCGCATCACCATCGGACCGCAGTACAAGACCGTGTGGTACGAACTGGATATCCGTTGAGCATGTTGCGACGCATGTCGCGTGTCGAAAAATTTTTCCGCAATGACGCGGAACAAACATGGAGAGAAAACGATGAAGAGAGAACTTGGATGGTTGGCAGGGGTACTAGTCATGACCGCCACAACACTTGCGGTTGCGCAGACACCGCTTAACCAGCAGCAGGCGCGTCCGTCGCCGGCGTGGCTGACAGGCGGTGTGATCTATCAGATCCAGCCGCGCGCCTTCACGCCGGAAGGCACGCTCAAGGCCGCGCAGGCGCGTCTGCCGCGCTTGGCGGAGTTGGGGGTGACGATTGCTTATCTGTGTCCGATCTTTGTTTCTGACGACGATATGGACCAAGCTTTTTGGAGTCCGCGTCAGAAGAAGTCGGGGATGAACAATCCGCGCAATCCTTACCGCATGAAGGATTTTTACCATGTCGATCCCGAGTACGGCACGGATCAAGACCTCAAGGATTTCGTGGCGGCCGCGCATGCGCTCAAGCTGCGCGTGATGCTCGATATGGTCTACCTGCACTGCGGGCCCAAGGCGGTCTTCATCGAATCGAATCCCGACTTCGTGAAGCGGAGTGACGACGGTAAGATCAAAAATGCGGGCTGGAGTTTTCCCGGCCTGAACTTCGCGAGCCCCGCGCTGCGCGAATACCTCTGGAAAAACATGGAGATGTGGGTGCGTGATTTCGGTGTGGACGGTTTTCGCTGTGATGTGGCGGATCAGATTCCGCTCGATTTCTGGGTGGAGGGGCGCGCGCGTCTCGAACGCATCAAGCCGGATGTCGGCATGTTGGCGGAGGGCATGCGCAAGGAGGATCAGCTCAAGGCGTTTGATCTGGATTATGGATGGGGCCGCGCGTTTAGCCAGTTAGAGGACGGTGCGGCGATCCGCAAGCTGTGGACCACGAGGCGTGACGAGCGTCCGCGCGGCGGCGCGAAGTTCGCGCGCTTTATCGACAACCACGACATCGCCAACGATGACTACAACAATCGGTTGGAGAAACGCTGGGGCACGGCGCGCGTCGATGCCGCACTGGTTTGGTTGTTCACGATGGACGGCGTGCCCTTCCTCTACAACGGACAGGAGGTGGCAGACACCGCCCGGCACAGCATCTTCGGGCGCGCGCCGATCGATTGGGCCAGCGGTAAGACCGAGACCGGCAAGGCGCGCTTCGCCTTCGTTCAGTCGCTTTGCGCACTACGCAAGTCAGAGCCCGCGCTCACGCAGGGCGACCTCGTCTGGCTGGATCACGACCAGCCGAAGGCCGTGAGCGCCTTTGTGCGCACGGTGGACGGCGCGCGTGTTGTATCGATCATCAACCTGACAGGCGAGCCGGTGAAGGTGAACGTGAAAGGGGCCGAGGGCGCTTGGAAGCCGTTGTTGTCGAAGGGTGCGGTCACTGATGGAGCTTGCAATTTTGAACTGGCCGGGCGCGGCTACTTTGTAGGGAAACAGTAACATGAAACGAATCGGATTGATGGGTTTTGCACTACTGGTGCAGATGGCGCAGGGCGCGGAGGTGATGAGCGAGGCCTACCTGAAATTCTGGGGGCCCGAGGTTCAGAAGCGCATCGACAACGATATCGAGCGCCACCGCAAGGCGGATGGCGCGTTTAAGTTGGAAGGGGCGAAGGCGGGCTGCGAGGTCAGGGTCGAGCAGATTTCGCATACGTTCATCTTTGGCGGCAACATCTTTCTGTTCGGCGACCTCAAAACGCCCGAAAAGAACAAGCGCTATGAGGACACCTTCGGTACGCTCTTCAATGCTGCGACCGTGCCGTTTTACTGGAAGACGTTGGAGCCGGAGCGGGGCAAGCCGCGCTACACGGCGGACAGCCCGTACGAATACCGCCGCCCGCCACCTGATCCGGTGGTAGCCTTCTGCGAGTCCAAAGGCATCAATATGAATGGACACGCGATCATCTACGGCATACGTGTCTGGGGACATCCGGAGTGGATGCCGAACGACCGTAAGGCGATGGAGCCGATCTTTGAAGCGCATATCAAGGAACTGGCGCAGCGTTATGGCGCGCGCATTCAGCGCTGGGATGTGGTGAACGAGTCGATCGACCAAGCCAACCGCGGGCTTATGCCGGATGACTACACCTTCAAGACCTTCGCTTGGGCCGATAAGTACTTTCCGTCTTCAGCGCTTTTCAGCATCAACGATTGCGACATGCACTGGGGGCCGTCGCGACGTTACGTTGAAATTGCGCGCGACCTGATCGATCGCGGCGCACGCGTGGACATAGTCGGTGTGCAGATGCACATCTTCAACCCTAAAGAATCGAGGCAAATCGCCAACGGCGCGGACATCCTCACGCCGAAAAAGCTCTACGCCGTGCTGGACTGCCTTCAGGGTGCGGAACGTCCGATCCATATCAGCGAGGTGACGGTCAGCGCGCCGGATGACACGCCGGAAGGTCGTGCCGTGCAGGCTGCGATCGTCCGCAACCTCTACCGCCTTTGGTTCAGCTATCCCACCGCCATGGGTATCACCTGGTGGAACGTTGTCGACGGCGGGGCGGCGCCTGGCGAACCCTCGTTCTCCGGCATCTACGACAAAGAGATGAATCCAAAGCCGGTGTATGAAACGCTCGACGGTTTGATCAACGGCGAATGGAAGACTCGGTTGACGCTCACTGCCGGCGCCGACGGCAGTGTGAAGTTCCGCGGCTTCAAGGGACGTTACCGCATCACTTACACTGATACCGACGGCAACGTCAAAACGACTGAACAGACGCTGTAAGACGAAGAACGCTCAACGTTCTTAGGTTTCATGGGTTTCAAGTTTCTTCCGCAGATGACGATTTCACATTCCGTCGTCCATGTGGATACCACATCTGCGTTGTCCGAGTATTAATCCTCAACCCCGGCTTTTTCGCGAGGAATGCGGGCGGTCTTGTATTTTGCGCGGGCCAGGCTGTCTTGCGCCGTCAGGCTGAGAGGGTCTGTGAATTCTGCTTTATCAATTTTGTCCATGCCCGGCAAGGACACCGAGGCGGAGGTGCGGCGCGGGAATGAGAAAAAGCGGATCACGGAGACCAAGAACAGGCATCCGGTCAACACCGCCAGCCCGATCCCGATCTTGACCAGTCGCTGCCGCTGTTCCTCTTTGGCAACCAGTTTGTCCGGCACCGCTTGCAACTCTAGGTCGGGGGCGGCGTACGGATGTGCGTCAAGGAATGCGCGCAACTCGCGGATGGCGCGGGGCCTGTCTGAACCTCGGGCGAGAATCTTCAACGCTTTCGCTTCGCGCTCAATGCACTGGCGCGCTTCCTGCTCCTGCGCAGCGCGGATGCGGGCCTCGCGTTTTGCGAGCGCATCGTTGAGCATGGCGATCGCGGGCGTGAGATCCGTTCGGTGGGGGTAACTGTTTGTGAGAGCCTGCAGCAGTTCGATTCGCCTGTCATCGTACGAGGTCTTTGTGGCCTCCCGAAACTTTTCGGCGTATTCGGCGTTTTCCCGGCATTGCGCGGCGATTTCGCCTAGACGCTCTTTGTACGTTTGGGCGACAAGCGGGCTCAGTTGAAACTGGGAGCCGCGTCCGAAGCATTGGGGACAGACCGTCTTCTCGCGCTGTCCCGTTCCGTTGCAGGCGTCACATGGGACGGAATAGTGCTCGGCGGTAAGGGGGATGAGTCGGGCGTCGCCGGGGTAGGCCGTCCGATGAGCCTGTTGCGCTCGGACAAAGTTGTTTGTGTTACCCTGCAAGAGCAAAGCCATGGCGTAAGCCGCCATGGCGCGACTGCGCAAAACGGGCGGGTTGTCGCTGTTGCGCACATATTCGGAGAGAACGTTGAGCTCCGGTACGCTCAACGGCGTTTTTTGCAGGACCTCGCTGGCGGCCAACAAGCGCGCCTCTTCTGGCAGCTTTGCAACAAGGAGGAGCGGCAAGAGCGTCGTCAGTGCCGTCAGTCTGAACATGATGCGTGGATGATTATTCATAGCTTTGCTCGACTTTTTTTATCACGTCTTCGAAAGAGGGCCGACGACCGGACTCAGACGGCAAGGCGATCAATTGTGCGAAAAGCTGTCGCGCTTCGTCATCGCGTCCGTTCCGATGCAGTTCGTAGATGGCATACGAGAGAAAACGCCGGGCCACCATCTTCATGGTCGCCGAAGGGTGGTCGCGATGGGTGTCCATGAGAAACTCGGCGACCGGCAGGGCGAGATCCAGATTGGGGGCGGTTCGCCACTGCCGGGCATCGATGTCGCCGGTCAAGCGGCCATTGGCGACGCTGAGGATCAAAGGCTGGTAAACGGCGCGCCGGGACATCAGGCGCTCGTGGCCGGTGGCGAACTCAAGCCCTTGCGCGGCCCAATAGATCGCGTGGGAGTTTGCCAGCCGCCAGTCCAGTGGCCCGAAGCGCTGTTCCAGCGCGACCATCCGGTCGGTATCCAGGCGCATCGCGGACAATCGTTCACGGTTTTCGGGGGTGACGTGAACCGTGCCGTTGGTGTTGACGCACGGATCGAGTTGACGCGCGAGAGCCACTTTGTATGTAAGGTGCGCACTGTCTAGCTCATCTCCCACTTTGTTCTGATAGAACCAGGCCAACTCGCGATAGAGGCGCGCGTCGCGCGGGTTGAAACGCAGGCCTTCATCCCGCAGCAATGTGATCCCGTTCAAAACCCAACGCAAGCGGTCTTCGGGTCGTCCCATCATCACGCTGACGTTGTAGGCGAGGTTCCACGCATTGTAGACCCAGGCCTCCGAGGCGTGCGGGTCGAGCATCGTCAGCCAGTCGGCGAGTTGCACGAGTTCGAAATAGCGTCCCTCCTCTTGCAGCCGGTTGGCGCGGAACCAGAGCATTTCGGAGACCACGCCGCGAAAACCGCCCAGACCGACCATCACGAAGGTGATCGCAGGCGGCACATCCGAGGCTGCCCCTGTGTAGGTCTCTGGCAATCGCTCGCGCCGCACCCCCGCCAAACGGCGACTCTGCCAGGCCGCGAGCACGACAAGCCCGGCCAGCAAGACCAACCACAAGATGGAAGATGAACGTCTCATGATCTGAATACGCCCCGATTATGGTGGAAATCCGCGGACTCGTCAATTCGCAGTAATCGGGTTGCTCCCGACTCACCGCCTCCTTTTCACCAGAAATGCATTGTCTTCGCACACCCCTGTCGTTAACCGCGCGTTACACACAGGATCACGAACAGTTTTGTTTTCACCGCGACAGGATCACGAACGGGGATCACGAACGGTCACGAACGGTCACGAACGGTGTTGCAAACGGCACCGGAATCGGGTATACAATAACGGGAAAGCGAAGGAGTCCGGAGGTTATCAATGCACATAAATGCCCAAGTTGCCGCTTTCATGGAACAGTTCCCGTTCGAAGGGTTGACCTTCGACGATGTCACGCTGGTCACCCGGTATGCTGATTTTCTTCCCGACCAGACCACGGTCTCCTCGCGGCTGACCAGCCGCATCGCCCTCAACATCCCGTTCGTCAGTGCTGCGATGGACACCGTGACCGAGGCCCGCATGGCGATTGCCATGGCCATGCTGGGCGGTATCGGCGTGATCCACAAAAATCTGCCGTCCGAACTTCAAGCCCAGCATGTACGCCGCGTCAAGCACCACCTCAACGGTCTGATCATGCGGCCGGTCGCTTTCTACAACACCGACTCTCTGGCCTACGTCCAACAGTACCGCCAAGAGCACCACCTCTCGTTCAGTGGTTTCCCGATCCTCGACGATCAGGACCGCCTCGCGGGTATCGTGACCTCCAGCGACCTCCGCTTCGCCAAGAAGAGCGCAACGAGTGTCTCTGAGGTCATGACCACGAATGTGATCACGGCTGCGCCTGATACCACGCTGGAACAAGCCTATACCATTATGATGGAGAACAAGATCGGTAAGCTGCCCCTCGTGGACAAGGACGGGCGGCTGGTCGGTCTCTACTCCTTCACCGACGTGCTGGAGTTGGTTGAGAATGCTCAGCCGCTCTACACTCGCGACTCGCGCTACCGCCTGCGCGTGGCCGCCGCCGTCAGCGCCAACGATCACGAGCGCATGGAGATGCTGGCGAACGAGGAGGTCGATGTGGTGGTGGTTGACAGTGCCCATGGCCACAGCAAGGGTATCCTTGACATGGTGAGTTGGATCGTCAAGCACTATCCCGACATTGATGTGATCGGCGGCAACATTGCCACTGCCGAGGGTGCCGCGGCTCTGCAAAAGGCCGGTGCCCACGCCGTCAAAGTCGGTATCGGTCCCGGCTCGATCTGCACCACGCGCGTCGTGTGCGGTGTCGGCATTCCGCAGCTCACCGCCGTCTACAACGCGGCACGGGCGCTCGGCGGTTCCATTCCGATCATCGCCGACGGCGGTATCCGCCACTCCGGCGACGTGCCTAAGGCGCTGGTCGCCGGCGCGGACACCGTGATGCTCGGCTCGTTGCTGGCCGGCACCGAGGAGAGCCCGGGCGAAAAGATCATCCATGAGGGGCGTCACTACGTAGTCTACCGCGGTATGGGCAGCCTTGCCGCCATGAAAGAAGGCAAGGGCAGCCGTCAACGTTACGATCAAGACAACGTCAAAGAGGACGATCTCGTGCCGCAGGGCATTGAAGGCATCGTTCCGCTGGCCGGCACGGTCAAGAAGATCATGACCCAGTTCTGCGGCGGCCTACGGTCATCGCTCGGTTACTGCGGTGCCCGCACCGTTGAGGATCTGAAGCGCGACGGTCTCTTCTGCCGCATCACCGGTGCGGGCGTACGCGAGGCCCATCCGCACGACGTCAAGATCATTAGGGAAGCGCCCAATTACCGCTCGTAGATGCTAACTCCTAAATCCTAACTCCTAAATCCTAAATCTGGCGCGGATTCAACAAAGTTGAATCGCGCCAGCCGATCTTTCGTCTTGCGAATGATGCGCATATCTGATTAACTATGCGCGTTTTCGAGCGGAAGTGAACGCGAATGAGTGAAACCGCAACCAAAGAGTTGGCCGAAGTCCGCTGGCGCAAGCTTCGCGACCTCGTGCATGAACACGGCATCCTGCGCGTGGAGGAGTTGGCCGCAGAGCTAGGGGTCTCAGCCGCCACGGTGCGGCGTGATTTGGCCGCGCTCGAGGCCTCCGGCGAGTTGCGCCGTATCCACGGCGGTGCCATGGCGCCGGAGCGTTGCGCCGCTGAGCCGTTGTTCGACGACAAAACCGCCATGGCCGCGCCGGAGAAGCAGCGCATCGCCGAAGCCGCCCTCACGCTTGTTGGCCCGCGTGATGTCATCTATCTCGACGGTGGCAGCACGACCGTCGCGTTGGCGCGCTTACTCATCCCGTTCAAGCAGTTGACCGTCGTTACCAACTCGTTGCGCGTGGCGCAGGTTTTCAGCAACGGCGGTCCCCGTATGATCCTGACCGGCGGCGAGTGTCGTTTGCTCAGCCAGACGTTCGTCGGTCCGCTCACGCGCGCGGTGCTGGACCAGATGCATCTCGATATCGCTTTTATGGGTACCATCGGTGTTTCGGCCCAGCAGGGCATGACCACCACCGATCCCGCCGAGGCTTTCACCAAAGAGCAGGCGATGGCGCGCGCTTCGCGCATCGTGCTGCTGGCCGACAGCACGAAGTTCGGTAAGACGAGCTTCGTGAGATTCGGCACGATCGACCAAATTTCTACTGTGATCTCAGACAAACAGATGCCTGCCGCAGAGCGGAAGGCGTTCCAACGCGCCGGAGTCGATACCATTCTTGTTTAACCCAATACCAACCGAAGGACACAATCGCTATGAGTACTAATAACTACCTCAGCACGCTGAAACCGAAGTTCAAGCCGACCGTCCACTCGCTCGGCAAGATTCCCGCCTACCAGTACAAGGGTTCACTGAAAGAGGAACTCGCCGCTGGCACCCTCACGCCCGCTCAGACTGTCGATGTGTTGGAAGACATGTTGATGATCCGCGAGTTTGAAGAGATGATCGTCAAGCTGCGCTCCGGCGCGTACGACGCCTGCAAGGGCTACGAGTATCGCGGTCCCACGCACGTCTCGATCGGACAGGAAGCCACATCCGTCGGTTGCTGCGCGGCGATGCGCTACGACGACCAGATCACCTCGACCCACCGCGGTCACGGCGATTCGCTGGCCAAGGGGTGCGCCGCTATCCGTGGCATGAGCGTGGAGGAGTTGAAGGCCCGCATTCCGAACTGCAAAGCCACCAAGCGCAAAGAGCTGATTGATGCTGCCCTGGAAGACCATGTCTATCGCGCGATCGCAGAACTGTTCGGCAAAGAGGACGGTTACTGCAAGGGGCGCGGCGGCGGCATGCATATCGCGGATTTCTCGGCCGGCCACCTTGGCGCTAACGCGATTGTCGGCGGCGGCGTGCCGATCGCCACCGGTTCGGCGATCAGTTCGCGCTACTTCAAGAATGGCAAGGTCACCTGTTGCTTCGCGGGCGACGGTGCTTACGCCAACGGCGTCGTGCTGGAGTCGCTCAACTGGGCTGCCATGGGTCAGTTCACCAATCCTGACTACACCAAGGAGCCTTTCGGTCTGCCTATCGTCTATGCCATCATCAACAACCACTATGGTTTCACCGGACGCACGGACGGCGAGGTTTCGGGCACCGCCACGGTTGCGCGCCGTGCGGCTGGCTTCGCGGACAACAACATGCACGCCGAGGTGATCAACGGCATGGATATCCTCGCCTGCATGGACGCCATGCGTCGCGCGGCCGAGTTGTGCCGCAAGGGCGAAGGCCCCGTGTTGCTGGAGTTCGACACCTACCGCAACTACGGCCATTCGCTCGGCGATCCGCGTAACGAATACCGCACCAAGGAGGAAGAGGCCGCCTGGAAGGCTCTCGACCCGATCGCGAATTTCGAGCAGCAGATGCTCGACAATGGCTGCATTACGCCCAAGAAACTCGCCGACCTCAAGGCCAAGGTGGCTGACCGCAATGCCCGCATGGCAGCCAAGGCCGCGTGGTCGCAGGATCCCGATCCGGCCGACGTGATCAAATACATGTACACCGATACCCGCGTGGAGACGGTGCCCGAGGAGTTCGCCTCCGTCAAACTCGCAGGCGAGTTGCCCGTGATCAAGCGTACCGAAGACAATCAGATCACCTACAAGGATGCGATCAAAGAAGCGATGATCGAAGAGATGCTGCGCGACAGCCGCGTGGTGCAATGGGGCGAGGACATCGCCGAGTACGGCGGCGCCTTCAAGGTCACCAAGGGGCTGACCGAGGCTTTCGGCCGTGACCGTGTCTTCAATGCGCCGATTTCGGAAGCCTGCATCTGCGGCACGGCGGTCGGCGCGTCCATGACCGGTCTGCGTCCGGTGGTCGAACTGATGTACATGGATTTCGGCCTGATGGCCTCCGACCAGATTTCCAACCAGGCGGCCAAATGGCACTACATGTCCGGTGCCAGCATTGAGGTGCCGCTGGTCATTCGCGCCTCGGTCGGCGGTGGCAAGGGCTACGGCGGCCAGCACTCCCAGACGCTGGAGTCAATGTTCGCCCACATTCCGGGACTTTACGTCGTCTATCCGGCCACGCCCTATGATGCCAAAGGCATGCTGAAGAGCGCGATCCGCGACAACAATCCGGTCCTCTTTGTCGAGTCGCAGATCATGTACAACTACAAAGGCGTGGTGCCGGCGGAAGAGTACCTGATTCCGTTGGGCAAGGCCGATGTCAAACGCGCCGGCGATAAGGTTTCGATCGTCACGTGGGGGCCGATGCTCTACGAGGCGCTGAAGGCGGCGGACATGCTCGCTGCGCAGGGTATCTCAGCCGAGGTTGTCGACATCCGCTCGCTGGTACCGCTGGACATCGAGACGATCCTCGCCTCGGTGCGCAAGACCGGCCGCTGCGTGGTCGCCAGCCACTGCGTCGACATCGGCAGCTACACCGGCGAGATCGCGTCGCGCATCATGGCCGAGGCCTTTGACTCGCTGGACGCTCCGGTTCTGCGCGTCGGTGCCAAGAACGGCATCGCGCCGCAGGCCTATTCGCTGGAAGACGCCTTCCTGCCGCATGACCGCGACATCGTCGCTGCAGTGAACCAGCTTCTCTAATCGGATTTTCATGTCTCTGACACGTTTCAGCGTCTCGTTGGATGCGTCGCTCATGCGGCAGTTCGATGCGAAAATCAAGGCGGAGCGTTGTCCGACCCGTTCGAAGGCGGTCGGCGACTTGATCCGTGCCAGTCTGGTGAAAACGGAATGGCAGGACGGGGAGGAGGTGGCTGGCGCGATCGTGCTGGTCTACGACCACCACACCAGCAACATTGTTAAAATCCTCACGCAGGTTCAGCACGGCCACTATTCGGTGATCATCTCGACGCAGCATGTGCATCTCGACCACCACAACTGTCTGGAGATCATCGCCGTGCGCGGCCAGCCCACCGAGATCCACACTCTGCTCAATCGTCTCAAGGCTATCAAAGGGCTCAAGCATGTGTCGCTGGCGGCCGGGACGACGGGCGAACGGCTTGTATAGTGAACAGACAATGTAATAACGGGCTGGGCGGAAACAATTTGTGATTTTTGATTTGTGATTTGAGATTGGAGCCCTTGACGGTCGCACGTCGCGGGTCGCGGCACCGCTTTTGCGCGCTACCTTGCCGTTGCACTCATGCTCAAAAAGCGGCGTCGCGCGGAATACCGCTTGCCGCCGCAAAATCATTTACCAGACTTGCGAGTATCTTAAATTGAGTTGCGAGTTCCGCCTGCATGAGTTCGTTCGTGTCGGCCTTTGGGCCGGCGGGCGGTCCGAGACGTCCCGCCCTACTTTGTCGCACACAGATCCTTTCGCTCGATTTGCGGTCACGCTGCTACACCGTAAAAAACTCTGCGCCTCTGCGTTAAAAAAAACGAGCAATGCAAATCAGAGATCGGTCACTTCTGCGTGTGCGCTGCGATCTGAAGGCTCATCAAGGCCCAGAATCCGCCTATCAAGCCGGACACTATCCTACCGGGCGGTCACCACGTATTCGATCGCATAGGCACCGGGTTTCGGGAAATCGACTTTGATCGGCTCTAAGCGGGTTTCGTTGCGTCCACATTTTAGAGAGATGTTTTCAAAGGTGAAGCGTTGGACTTCCTGCCCGTCAGTGTTGCGAACGATAATCTGGAGATCGACGGTCTTCGCCTCGTCGAGATTCATGATGACCGGCGTGATGCGGTCATCAGGACCGTAAACAACATCGACATTGTCGCTGCCCGCGAAGACCCTTTGAAAGACGGTCTTGTGAATATGCCAAGCCAGCTTTGCGTGTCCAAGTGAGTCGATTAGCGGTTTTTTATAGGTTCCGGAGTTGGCGCCGCCGCGCAGACAACACCACGAAAAACCGTCGACCCCGTGCAACCGCTGTTTCTTCATTGATTCGTAGGCGGCAAAAGCCTGGAAGCCTTGGCTGGCACGCCATTCGCCGAAATCAAGTTTTTTGCCGATACTTCCGACATCATATCCGTGCTCGTATGAGTGGAACAAGTGCCAGGGTTTCCCTTTTGAAAGCTCCCAGTTCGGCTGCGCGATGCTCTCCTCATGTTCCCAATTGAAAAACGGGCGTTCCCGGTTCTGCAGAACATCAAGCGAGAATCCTTGAGGCCAATTCCGGAGTTTCCCCCAATCAGCACCGTATCCGGTCACGGCATCCTGCGTTCCTCTGGTACAGAGCGGATGCGTGTACAAGTCAGGCGCCTTGATCTTTTCACCGTCTTTACCTGTTGTTCCGCGATCATCCTTGATGAGGGTGTGCTGCCAGAAGGTTGTCGGCGTGATCAGACGGCTTGGGTCAACCGCCAACACGCAACGCATGGTAGACTCGACGAAGTCAGTGGAATATTTGAGTCTCTTGCCTTTGAACTTGTTGGGGTGGTTACTCAGCTCCCAGTTCACGATACTGGGGCTGTTGTAAACTTGTCGGGCATAAGCGGCAAAGTTGGTGAAGTCAATCGCTTCCCAAGCACCCTCACGTATCCAAGACGGCGTTTGCCAAGCCAGCATGATACCCAATTGGTCGCACATTTCCGGTATGCGGGGATCGTTGATGCCGTCGGCTGTGGCCTCGGCCGCATGGACATGCACACGCAGCAGGTTTGAGCCGCACTTGCGCGTCATGATCAGTTCTTCCGCTAATTGTTCAAGAGTGGCGCAGCGGTTGTAGCGCGCAAGAGTCTCTACCGGCATCCTGAAGCCCATGATCTGCACGCCGTTGAGCATCTCCTCTTGTCCGTTCACAAGCAGTCGTTCGCCGGCCTGCTCCACGGTGCGTATGCCGGTGGTCAAGACGCTGTCGTCGATAAGCTTGCCACTCGCATCCCGCAACTCCGCCCGCACCTTGTAGAGGCAGGGGGCACGCCAGTTCCAAAGCTGCGGTTTTTCCAGACACATGGTGAAAGCGTGTTCGACCGAGTTCTCGGCAGGCACAGTGATGTCGAAGGATTGCTTGGCAACCGCGCGGCCCTCGCGCGGCGTCCACGGGGCGTAATGAATCGTGACGCTGCCACTGAACGGCTCACGCGAGCGGTTCTCGAACAGGATCGCATGCGTTTGGAACGCCTTGTCGGCTTCCAACTTCGAGGTGTGGACCAGCACACGCTCGACGGAAACCGCGTCGCTCAGTTCAAGTTGGGCGCGTCCAGCGAACCAGCCGATGTTTAAGTCCGCGCAACAGTGGTGCATCGGGTTGGGCAGCAGGCGGTGGTTGACCTTAAGAGCAAGCAGGTTTTCACTTTCGGGACGCAGATGCTCCGTGATGTCCAGCCGCACCGGATGGCGTCCGTCAATAACAGCCGCCTTTTTTCCATTCACATAAATTTCGCCGCTTGGATCAAGAGTCTCGATGCGCAGTATCGCCTTCGCGAATTTGCCGACCTTGACCCTCTTACGCAGGTACAGATCCTCACCCGCGAACCGCACGCCGCCATGGGCATACGGCAGCACCACCGGCTTCCAGGGGCGATCGTCATAATCCGGCAACGTCCAGCCCTCCGCCAGCGGGCGGATATCGAATGTCTCATCCGCCAAAAGCTCGGCTTCGTATGGAATGCTCACATCGTCTTTGCGCTGCACGTAATTCAGGGCATACACCGAGTCCACCTGTACCGTGCCGGAGGATTTGATTTCAAAGGTGTCGGCTTGGGCGACGTTATTGTCGGCAAGGGCGGCACCATAGACGAGGCGCGCGCCGTCAACATACAGGTTGAATTCCCGCTCCTGCACGTCGACCTCGACATGGAACTCCATCCATTTGCCCTTTTGATAACCGGCGAGATTTCGACGTTCTCCAGCGGAGACGCAGAACAGCTTGCCGTCCGCATCGAAGCCCGCGCACACGCAATCCTTGCCGTCTTGTGAAAGCGCAAAAGCACACTCGTCCCAACGGTCGGCCTTTGCGCGCCACTTGGCCTCGAAACGCCAAGCCATGGGTTTTGCGAGGCGATGCCGGATCAGGCCGGGGCCCGCGGTCAGCACGCCATCGGCCACACTTGTGCCAGCGTAACCTTGCCACACCTTGAGCGCCTCCAACTCCTTTTCCCGCGCACCCTCTCGGACACCAAGTGCCTGCCACTGTTCTAGGCGCTTGACGGTCCGAGTTTCCGGGAGCGGCTGGGGCTTGATACTCGCTATCAGTGCCCGTATCTCCTGTTCAGGTGCCACCTTTGAATCAAGCTGCGAGTCACCGTACCAAGCGGAGGCATAGTCGCAATAGGTCTTGAGGAACGCTATGCGCTGCGCGTTGTCGAAAACCGAGGTCTTGCCCTTGAGGTCGGTCTCCCCGTTGGCTGCGGGCACTGGCGAATACTGACGGAACTCAAGCGTGCGGCTGATGACGTTATCGCGCCCTGACGGAATAGTGGAACAGCCCAACAACAACACAAGTATCGGCAACAGGCATTTTTTCATTTTACCCTCTCACAATGCGGACAAAATCAAAAGACTCATGCATTGTAGAGGGTGCCAAGCCTGCTGGCAAGACCGCCGTGACCTGTGGCGCGCAAGTGCGTTACAGCCGACCCGTGCCGTCCTTAAAGAAGTTGGCGAGAAAACGGAACATGTGCGGATAGAACTCGACCCAGAAACCGGGCTCGTGCGAGCCGATGCGTTCAATGTAATAGTGCTGGACACCGTTTTTAAGGAGAAGGTCGTGGAGTTCGCGGTTTGGTTTGATGAAGATGTCGTTCGAGCCGACAGCGGTAAGGATGGCGAGTTCACCGTCTTTAAGTGTCTTCGCCTGATTGATTACGGAAAGTTCGCGCCAGTTCTTTTCGCATGTTACCGGATCGCCGTAGCGTTCCCGCAGCCCCCACTTGTTCCAATCGCGGTAGGGCCACACATCGACCCCGCCGAAGATATTCCCGGCGGCACCGAAGAGGTCCTTGTGGCGGATGCCGAGAAAGAGTGCGCCGTGACCGCCCATCGAATTACCGGTAAGACCGCGATGGCGGCGATCGGGAACCGTGCGGTACTGCGCGTCCACCCAAGGTACAAGCTCCTTCACCATGAACGTCTCGTACCGGTAGGCGGGATCGACCGGACTGTCTATCCACCACGTACCTGTCGCACGCGGACAAATCACAATCACCTGATGTTGGTCCGCCAGCCCACGGAAAAACGGTTGTTCGGCGTGCTTCTCGCTGTCACTCGCACCGTGCAGAAGATAGACAACCGGATACCGTTTGGTCGGATTCGTCGCATATCCTTTCGGCAGGATCACCGCTGTCGGGATGGCCTTCTGCATGCAGGCGCTCGGTACGGAGACGCTGGTGAGGCCCTCTTTCGGAAGCGGCGGCAGCTTCGGCGAAACATCCGGGAACATCGAGATGCGCAGTTTCGCGCAACCGTACGGCACAAGTTCAAGCGCGGCGCCGTCTGCCGCTTTCGTCCTCAGTTTGAGCGGCGCATCGAGCGGCCAATCCCACTTTGCGGGCATCGGCACACGCGCAACTTCAATGGCGGCGGCGGATTGGGACGAGTCGAGTTTCCACTCCTTGCGCGCGCCTTCGGCTGCCGTGTTTTCGTCCTTTTCGGGAAGCCCGTACGCAAAGAGGAGCGGACCGTACGAGACGCTGCAGTACGGCTTGCCGCCATCATTGTAGTCGCGCATCGTTTCGAACCGCGCGGCCATCGGGAACCTCAGCGTCACCTTCTCGCCGGTCTTCCATTCGCGGTTCAGAACGGTGAAACCGCCGGGACCTACAATGAGGTTCGCGGGGGCGCCGTTCACCGCGATCGTCGGCTTATCGCACCATTCCGGCACGCGCAATTTCAGCGGGAACGTAATTGGCTTGCCGGTCTTTACGGACATCTCCAGCGTTTCGTTGAACGGATAATCTGTCGTCGTTTCGATCCTCACCGTCGTGCCGTCGAGTTCGGTTTCAAGCGTGTTCGGCGCGTAGAGTATTGCGGCGAGCCCGCCTTCAGCAGGTTTCATCCACATCCATTGCACGTATCCCGGCAGGATGCGCGTGAGCGCCGCCGTGCAACAGAGCGGCCAGTGTTTCGTCTTGAAAATGCCGCCCTGACCGCCGGGGCCGGCGTGAAACTTGCCGTGCGCTTCGACACGGTTCGGGCTCTGGAAGTAAACATGGCGCATGAAGTCGCGCGACACGCACGCCGCTCCAGCGTTGAAGAAACTACGTTCGACATGATCCGCGAAACGTCCCTCACCCGTCACACCGGCGAGCGTCGCGTAGAGGAGGATGTCTCCCGCCACGGTGCATGTTTCCGTCCCGCGGTCTGGGCCGGCCCAGCCGAACTGTTCGTCCGCAACGGTGACACCGTGCGGCTGGCGTGTGTGTTTCTCCTGAAAGTCGAGCCAAGAGCACACATTCGCAAGGTATTTGCCGTCACCGGTCCAGAGCGTTCCCTTGACCCAAGAGAGCATACTTTCGAAACAGAGAACCCCATGCTGCAAACGCCACTCCCAGTTGTGGTTGGGATCGCTGTCCATGCGTGCGCGCATGTGGATGGCCTCCGGCTTGACGGGTAGACCGTAGCGCATGGCGGGCCACCGTTCCGGATAGGGTTTCGTGGCAAAAAAGTTGTCGATTGCCGCCGCGAGCTTTTCATCGCCGCAGTAGCGCCACGTATCACATCCTGCCGCTGGCAGTGTGATAGGGTTGCCGAAGAAGTAGAAGCGCGGATCGTCCAGACACCACTTGAGCGCGCGGAGCGCGCGTTCATCGCCGGTCGCCTCCCAGTAGGCGAGCATGGCGCGCGTGGTGCGTCCGCTCGCGCCCACGATGAATCCGTGGTTCGCCCGCTCGATCTCCTCCATCTGCTTGGGATCGGTGCGGTCCATCCAGTAGACGAATGCGATCGCTTTCGGATTCATCCGCTCCAGCAGCGGCTCCAAACGTTGCTTCGCATACGCCTTCAAGTCCGCGTCGTCCAATTCCCACGCGAGACGCACGAGCCCCTCGAACCAGTACGCGCCGCCCTCTGTACACCAGGCACCCTTATTCGGGTCGCCCCAGTCGAGATACTTGCCGCGCGGGTGGAAGTCACGGTTCCACGCTCGCGGAAAAGCCTGATCCACCTCGTCCATACGCGAGATGTACCCGTTTTTCGCAGTGACGCACCAATCGCGCAGCCAGCCCTGCGGCTGCACGTCGCCCGGCCGCAGCATCTCCATCTTGGCCGCCTGCTTGAAAGGGTGCGTCCGTTCAGGTGCCGCCGCGATTGCCACACTAGCGGCCAGCATCAACATGAAAGAAAAGTATTTG
>DAOTMQ010000011.1:0-29232 GCA_035450385.1 Kiritimatiellia bacterium
GAGCGCCACTGGCCCGACCGTTTCACTGAAGGCGCTCGGCCCCTCGGAGATTCCGGACGACGCGACCGCCGCCGCCGTCATCGACACCGCCGGCACGACCGGCGGCATCACACTCGCCACTGATCCCACGCACCTCTTTTCGCTCACGCAACAGCACGCAGACAATCCTGCGACCGTTGATCTCGGCGGGCAGACCCTCGCCGCTTCACTTGTTGCCATCGACGCGAACGGCAACAACCTGACACTCGCCAACGGTACGCTGACCACGCCCTCCGTCCAGACCCCGCCCGGCGGCGCCGCCGAGTTGCCCACCACGCTTCCGGCCGCCCCGCTGGCCTGGTACGACCTCGCCGACGCCGCGACCGTCACCACCGATGCCGACGGTCGCATCACACTGGTGGCCAACAAAGGCTCGCGCGGCAGCGAGTTGGACGCCGCCGTGCCCGGCGACCGCATCGGGCCGCGTTATATCCCGGGAGCAGTCAACGGACTCGGAGTCGCGCGAGCCGACGGCATCGAGCCGCCGCAGGGGCTCGCCTCGCTCGGCACCCCCGGCATCTCCGGCAAGGCCCCGCGCACCACCTTTTTGGTCGCAGCGCGCCATCCCACCTCGCGGAACAGCTTCTACGCCCTCTACCTCGGCTCCGATGCCGGCAACAACCAAGACTTCACCATTTGTGAGCGCTTGATCGCCACGTCGTTTTCCACCAAGGCCAACGATCTCGATATCAACGTCCCCTCACCCGTCGGGCACAATGTGCTGACCTTTATCTCGGGCATTGACGGCACACCCGACGCCGGCGCAGGCTACCGCAACGGCGAGCTGCTCGGCACCAAGACCTTCGCCTTTGCCACGGTCGACGCCCCCATCCACCTGCTGCACCGTCCGAACACCGCCGCCAACTTCTCTGGCCCCGGTGATGTAGCCGAGGCGCTCGTCTTCGACTACACGCTCTCTGACACCGACCGCGCGGCTGTCGAAGCCTACCTCATGCAGAAATGGCGGATCACCGCGCAGTGCGATGAGACGTTGTTGGCATTGCGTAACGATAACCCAGATGCAGAGTTGACCGTCACGACCAGCGTGGCCGACGCCTACGGCACGCACCTCGCGCTCGCCAAGTCCGGCCCCGGCAACGTGACGCTCGGCGGTCCGCTCGACTTCACCGGGCCACTCCTGATTCAGGACGGATCCCTCACGTTTGACATGCCCGCCGATCGCTCCGCTGTCGTGAACGCGGCCATCAGCGGTCTCGGAACGCTGCGCAAGACCGGGGCCGGTGGCCTGGCCCTCTCCCTGCCCAGTCCCTTCTCGGGCGGTACCCTCATCCAGGGCGGCACCCTCTACCCCGGACACAACGGCTCGCTCGGCAGCGGCCCCGTCTCCATTGCGAACGGTGGCGCACTGGACATCGCCAATGCACCGGTCATCTCGCCTGTCGTGGGCGCGGCGACCATCGCCAATCCGATCACGGTGGAAGGTGCCGGTCCAGACGGTTTGGGCGCCCTGCGTTACAGCGGCAACATCCCCCAGAAAGACGCCTTCCGGAACGTGACACTCACCGGTGACGCAGCCATGTGTTCAGACTCGCGCTTCGATATACGCGGTGGTGCCTTTGACTTCGGTGGCCATACGCTGACCGTCAACGGCGGCGAGATCTCCGTTGTGCTATCGGCGGTATCCAACGTGCCCGCCGGCACCGCCGTGCAGGTCACCGACGGCGTGTTCCGCTTTGAACAGAGCGACTTCCAAGGATCGGCCGCCACGTCCGCCGACATCGCCAGCGGTGCGGGAACCTGTCTACACCAGATGACCGTGCCCATTCTGTGGTCGCTGAATCTCGCGGATGACGCCTTTTTACACGCCAACAACGGCGACATGGACACCAACCTGAACGTCTGGGCCGGACCGGTGTCACTCGCCGCAGGCACCTCGCGCCTCACAGCCGTATCGGTAGGGACCGCTGCCATCACCGGTACCGTCAGCGGGGACGGTGGCCTGCTCAAAGAGGGCGAAGGCTGGTTCTGGCTCTTCAACCCGGCCAACACGTACGGCGGTGCCACCACCGTGACCCAAGGCAACCTCTATGCCGTCGCCCCCGGCTCACTGGGTGCGCAGGCCGTTGCGGGGCTCACCGTCTCCGACACCGGTTCTTTCATCGCCCGTGTCGCCTCCGCCACCTCCACCGACGGCTTCAGCCATGCGCAACTCGCGGATTTGGCTGGCACGGCATTCTCCACGGCACCCGCCTCCGCCGCCTTCGGATTCGACACCTGCTACGAGGATTTCGCCTTCACGAGCGATTTCCCGTTCGTCGGTCTGAAAAAACTCGGGCCCTACACGCTCACCCTTCCGGGCAATGTCCCCGATCTGGGAGCAATCGATGTGTACAACGGCGAACTCGACCTGACCGCCAGCGGCGACCACGCGCTGCACACCTATTCGGTCTCCGTCGGCTCGACCCCCGATGCTTCCGTCCTCGCCGTCCTGCGTCTGGCCGACACCGCGCTCAACACGGACGACCCCGGCTACAATCGATCCGGACCAGCGCTATGTGTCGGCGCGGCTACCGACTCCCGCGCCATCCTGCATGTCGGCGACGATGCCGTCGCCAACGGACGATTGCTTGTCGGCAGTGCCTCCGGCTCCGCCGGCGCCATCTATCAGACCGCCGGTGTCGTGACCAACACGGGCGGTGCCGCCAACGAGAGCCGTATCGGCGAGAACGGTTTCGGTTACTACCGGCTTGACGACGGCGAACTGGCCAATAAGGGCTACCTCCAACTCGGACGTAACAGCGGAGCGACCGGCCTGATTGAGCAACGCGGCGGCATACTGCGCCTTAACCCCGGTGTCGCCCCCGCCGACGGCGTCATCGGCGACTACTACAACGGCACCTTCTCCTGCCGTGCCGGCGTAGGGATCTTCCATCTTGCGGGCGGCGTGTTCGATACAGGAGGCCGCTCCTTCCGACTCGGCGAGTGGGCTGCTGAGAAAGGCTATTCCGACGGACTCGCCGTGCTCACGCTTGAAAATGACGCTCAAGCCATCATCGACAATGGAATCCAACTCGCCAACCGCAACGGGACGCCGGAAGCGTACGTCAACCTCAACGGTGGCACCTTGTTCACCCGCTACTTCCAAAAGGGCGGCAACAACGCCGCCGGCAACGCGGCCTCCGCGGCAATCGCCTTCAATGGCGGCGTATTACGAACGGCCGACCCGAGTAATGCGGTTTCTGCACTCGTACGCACCGGCGCCAACAACACGCCGCCGCTGCTCAACGTCTATGCGGGCGGTGCCGTGATCGAAACGCCCGGCACCGGCGGCGGCACCCTGCTGGACGAGCCGCTGCGCGCGCCGACCGGTCTCGGTGTCGCGTCGGTCACCGTCACCGCGCCCGGATCAGGCTACATCGCGCCGCCGGCCGTGCTCTTCTCAGGCGGCAACGGTTCCGGTGCCACGGCCATCGCAGAGATCGACATCACGACCGGTACGCTGACCGCCATCCGCGTGACCTCGCCCGGCACGGGATATACCTCCGCGCCGACCGTCGTCCTGCGTGACGGAGGCGGCACCGCAGCCGCGGCCTCGGCTGCCGTTGCCACGTCCGCCAGCGGCGGCCTCACCAAACTGGGCACCGGCCTGCTTAATCTGGCCGCCATCAATACCTACACCGGCCCCACCATCGTCTCCAACGGCGTGCTGCGGCTCGCGGCCGGCAGTGAAACCCTCACGCCCGCCAGTGCGATCACCCTCGCAGGCGGCACACTGGACCTGGCCGGAGCTACGATCACAAACAACCGTCCCGTCACGCTGACCGGCGGACGGCTCGTCAATGGCACGCTTTCCGCACCGGCCTTTGTCAAAACCGGCGCAGGAGCGGCCACGCTCGCCGTCGCGCCCGCCTGTGTCTCGGATGCGGCCCTGCACGACAGCTACGTGCGGACGCTCAATCCGCTGCTCTGGTACGACCCCTCCGACGCCGCAACGGTCACGCTCGACGCCGCCGGCCGCGTCACCGTCCTGCTGAACAAGGGTACAAAAGCCGGCATGGACACCTCGATCAACCACGTCAACGGAGGCACCGCCCTTTCAGCACCGTTGCTGGCAACCGGCGCGCTCTCCTATGCGGTTTCGGGGCTACCCATGATCAAGATCGACGCCAACAACCGCGGCCTCGCCAGTGACGGCCTCGTCGGCATCACCGGGTCCGCCGCCCGTACCGTCGTAACGGTGTGTACCCGTGACAGCGAATCGGACGGCGCCATCGTTTCCTTCGGTACCGCTGCAAACGGACAGCTCTTTGAAATCGGCGACCGTAGCAGCAAGATAATGGGCGGCTGTTTCGGCGGCGGGAACGATCTGATCGTGGAGCCCAATAATCCCGTGCGTACACCCAATGTCTACACCGTGAGCATGACCGGGCCTAAAAACCTCGTCGGCTGGCGTACGGGCGTGGCACCGTCTAACGCGACCCTCACCACATCCTCCACCCTGGACACCGGCGCGTCCCGCTTCCTCATCGGACAGCGCGCTGGAGTGGCCGGTCGCGCCGACTTCCGCGGCCAGATCGGCGAGGTGCTGGTTTTCGACCGGCTGCTTGATGAAAGCGAACGTGTAGAACTGCAGCGTCTGTTGGTGAAAAAGTGGATGAGCGTTCCGTCCGGCGAATCGGAGAATACGATCAGCCCGGTGACCGTCACCGAAGGCACCCTGCGGCTCGCGCCCAGTGCAGAGGCGATCGCGGCCCTCGCGCCGGCCGTCTGGTATGACCCGTCCGACCCCGCCACCGTCACCACCGACGCCGCCGGACGTGCCACCGCCCTCGCCAACAAGGGCACGCGCGGGACATCCATGGATGCCGGTGTCCAGTCCAACTTCCAAGGTCCGCTGCTGGTGACCGGCGCCGACTCCTACTCCGCAGCCGGACGACCGATGCTCAAGATCGACAGCAACACCACCGGCCTCCGTTCCGCCTCTAACACCGGCATCAGCGGCGCGATGCCGCGCATCTTGATCGCCGTGCTCTCGCGCGATGTCGGAACCGGATCGGACGACCAGCAAGCGGTCGTCGCCTTCGGCAATCAGAGCGCGACCCGCGCGATGTACGAGTTGACCGACCGGGCGTTCGGCAACTGCTTCGGCAACAACAGCGACGATCTGTCCATCTCCCCGGTTCTGCCGCCGGCTGCCGCCAACGTCTACATGATGGAAGCCACGGCGGCCGACATCATTACCGGCTGGCGCTCGGGCGGCGTTCCCTCCAAGGTCAGCAAAGTGCTGGGCGGCGACTGGGTTACGGTCGACACGCCGATCTGCCTCGGCTACCGGCCTCACACTCACCGCACCACGTTCCGCGGCCAGGTCGGCGAGGTGCTGCTCTTCGACCGGCTGCTCAGCGAACAGGAGCGCGCCGACGTCGAGGATTACCTCGTCAACAAATGGACGCGGGCGGACGGCGCGGACGGCCTCTTTGACGGCGCGGTGTTTGATGTTGCCGCCGGTGCCACGCTTGACTTGGGCGGCGCGCGTTCCGGCGTCACCGTCACCGGCAGTGGCACGCTGGCGAACGGCACGCTCGGCGCGGGCTTCATCATCAGCCCCGCCGGTGATGACGCGATCGGCGAACTTGCGCTGAACGGCGTCACCTTCAGCGCGGGCGCAGAATACCGCCTGACCGTCCTCGACACGGCCAGTGATCGCCTGTTGGTCGACGGCGACCTCAGCGCCCTGACGGTCGTGCCCGCCACCGCCGCAGAGATCACCGGCACCAGCTATGTCATTGCGACCGGCGCCATCACCGGCAAGCCCGCGCTCAGCGGCTTCCCGGAGAAGTTCAAGTTGCTCCAGCAGGGCGACAACCTGCTGCTCACCAGTATTGGGGGCACGGTTCTGATGCTGCGCTGACCGTCTGCCCAAAAAGAGCGTTGAACTCTCAACGCTCTTTTTGGATTCAGAGTTCCTTCGGATACACAACCCGCACATCCAGCGCCGGGATATCGCTCCCGTCGGGCATACGGTACGGGCGCTCGCCAAAGTTTACCGTGACCGTCACCCCGTTGGCGAAAACCGTGCGCTGCACAGTGCGGTCCGGCGTCAGAATCTGGTGATCGGTCATCTCGTGATATCCGGTCGCGCGCGCCACCGGCGCGGCCACTTGATAGCTGGCAGCGATCTGCGTCTTTTTCGCCTCCCACCGCGCGCCGTCGAACAGATACATCGGCGGCGTTCCGTAGAGCGCATTGAACAGATCGCGCTTGCGCCAGACTTTCGGCAGCTTGTTGTTGTAGTCGCCCCAGTACCAGTGCGCCACCACGCAGTCGTGATATACTAGTTCCCACAGCGGCAGACGATACGCCTCGCCCACCTGATACTTGGCCAGCCGCTCCGGCACCTCGTCCCACTCCGGCAGCAGGTTGCGCCCCGAATCCGGCACGCGGTAGGGACCGAGACTGAGCATGCCCTCGAAATAATCGCAGAACGGCACCGACGCTTCATGGCCGGTCTCACTGCCGCATACCAGACCAAAATCACCAATTAGCTTGAGCAACTCCATCTTGTACTGGCGGCTCTGCGTGCGCGTCATCGGATGGTCGGGATGGTAACACTCGAACCAGGGCGCCGCGACGGTGGTATCGATGAAGCGCGCGGTGTACGGCTTGGTCTCCAAGTCCTTGGCGATTCGCTTGCGGGCGTAGGGCAGGGCTTTCGAGTCGCAGATCACCGCGCAGGGAATCATCTCGCCGTCCTTCGCCTTGACGCGCCAGCCGCGCCGCCACTGCGTCGCGTCCGGACCGGCCCAGTTAATATCGTGCGGGAAGGCCTCAGTCACCCAATCGCCATGCTTGTAGCCGATCCTCTCGTGATTGGCGGGATCCATGATATCCTGATAGATGTCGTAGCGGCCCACCAGCACATCCGGCAGTTCCCGCAGCGCCCGGATCTGTTCGGGCGATCCGCCCCCGCTCCACAGCAGACGACGCATACCGAGCGCCTGCATCTCCTTGACCAGCGCCACGGCATCCCCCGCCCCCTTGCCTATGCGCCAGATGTTCGCGGCACCGATCAGACGATCGATGGCCGGAATACGCTTGACCTTTTCGGAAAACGGCACGAGCAACCCGACCTGCCGGGCGTGCGCACGGTAACGCTTACACATCGCCACATGCCCGCCCGCCTCAAAGAACACGTAACGCGCCTTGCGCGTGTAGCCAAACTGACCGCGCTGCGCATCCCACGATGGACCGGCCACCCACATTCCGTCCGCCCCCTTGCGGGCATCCATGGCCGCATCATCCGACGTCTCCAGAATACACATCCAGCCGGCACCGGTCGCGTCCTCCGCCACACCGAAGAACCCCATACAGATCCCATGCCCGCCGTAGGCGATCAGCCGGTACAGGCCCTGATGCTCTTCGTGAACCGGATACCCGACCCCTTCATTCATCGGCACGATCAGCCGGTCGCCCTTGCGCGTTGCGAAGGGCAACGGGAAATTGAGCGGGCGCTGCATCGCCCCGTCCATCGAGATCGCGACCGACAACTCCGCCGCCTGCTCGTCCAACGCGAACACAGCCTTGAACTCCCGCACGGTCTCAGGCTCCAGCAAGGCCAGCGTCAGCGAACGCTTGTCGCCCGACACCTCTGCGCTGGTAACCATCCAGCCCGCATCGCCGCCCTCTTGCGACCAGACGCGGCCGGTACGCAGGTCCGTCACCGACAAACGCGCAGCCGCGCCGTCGACGTTGAAACGCAACCGTCCGTTCTCAATCTGCGTCTGTCCCTGTGCACCCGACTTGACGCGATCTTTCACCGATCCCGCGCGCATGGCCACATAGCGCTGCACCTCGACCGTGACCGGTCGGTCGCCGGTAAGACGCGGCTCAATGGTGGTGACATTCTTGGGCAGGACGAACCGCGAGACCAGTTCAGTCCAATCGCAGGGCGTCATCACCTGTGCGCCGCCATAAATCCACTTGATTTCCTGGCCCGCGCCGTCACGCAGAACCACGCCGGTCGACACCGCAACCGCTCCCACCTCGGAAACCGCCTTGACCCGACAGCGCAATTCGAAGATCTCGCCGGGTTCAACAGCAATGCGCTGAAAGCCCCCCATGCACCAATCGCGCTGTCCAGTATGGCGCACGATAAAGTGATCCCCCTGTTTCTCCAGTGTGATCGCATCCTTATCGCGCGCCCACACATGCGGCTTCTCAAAAGTCCATGACGTCTGCCCCCAAACCGGTACCGACACCAAGCCCAACACGCCCCAAAGAAGCACGACCCTTTTCATCACGATCTCCTCCACTCTGTTTTTACTTCATCGCAGCGTCTTGTTTCTCACCAACGCGCAACATGGGGCAAAGCATACACGATCCGAGAAAGAATGAACAACGAATAGTGAATGGTGATGATGCGGCGGCTCGCGCGTCCCGTTTTGGTCGGACATGCCAGACGTATCCGACAAAAACGGAGCACGGATTCGCACAATCGGCTTTTCAGCTTGATAGTCGGTCGTTTCAAATGACAAAATAGGAAGATGAACTCGCAACTAGAAGAGTCAGGCCCTGTAAAAATTTTTTGGACAGGCGGCTGGGACTCCACTTTCCAACTGCTGGAACTTCTGCTTGTCCAGAAAAGCGAGGTTATCCCTTATTATCTCATAGAGGAAGAACGACGTTCCACCCGCTTTGAGTTGTTGACCATGAAGAAAATCAAAGCGATGATTCGTGCTTATGACCCGCAAACGGAAGAGTTGTTGGCACCAACCCGTATTTATGCTTTGGGGGACATACCGCCGAATCCAAAGGTCACCGAAGCTTTTGAACGAATCAAAGCTGGACAGTTCATGGGTAGGCAGTACGACTGGCTGGCGCGTTTTTGCGAGTGGCAAAACCTTTCCGATTTGCAGTTGGGCATACACAAAGACGATAAGGCCCACGCTGTTTTGGAGGGCATGTTGACTGCCAAGCCCGGCAACGAGGGTACGTTCATTGTTGACGAGAAGTTTCTGGACACTGATGAGTATACGATCTTCGGGCGCTTTTCGTTTCCGATTTTGAATCTAACCAAGTTGGATATGAACCGGCTGGCCCGCGAACGCGGCTGGCAAGAGATCATGCTGCAGACTTGGTTTTGCCACCGGCCTGTTAAAGACAAGCCGTGCGGACGCTGTAACCCGTGCCGATATACGGTTGAGGAGGGCATGGGGTTCAGAATCCCGCGGATGCGCGTTTTGATGGGGCAGTTCAGGAAGGGCTTCTTGAAGCCCCTAAAAAAATCGCTCCTTGTTTCATCGAAATTGATGTAGTAAGTTGGCGTTCAACTTTGAAACAGAACGTTCAGGAAACATTATGAATTTCAACAAGCTCTTGAAGCGTACGAGCAAAACCATCGCGAAACTGCCCGGAGCTTTGAAGGCGATCAAGCGCATGGTCTCTGATCCAGAGTTGTCACGTTCCTACTACCCGGACGATCCGCGTAAAAGCAAAACAGCGATCTGGCTGGATCTGCTGTGGTGGTGGCTGCGGCATCAAGAGATCAATGACTTTTACTTCTACTACGGTCTTGACCGCAAGAAAGGAGTGCACCATACGGATTTTATGTCCTACAGTGAATTCCGTAAAATGCGCGACCGTTGCAACCGCAAGGCTTCCGCTTCGCACCATTACAACTACGTTTGCATTTTGCGTGACAAGTTTGTTTTCGGCCAGTTCGTTTCGAGTTTGGGCTTTCGGACGCCCAAAAATTTGGCGTTGTTCATGAATGGCGCAGTATGTTGGCTTGATGGCAAGCGTGAAATAGCGCTTGCTGATCTGTGCGGCAGCAGCGATTACGACGGCGACTATTTTTGCAAGAGTCTGGCCGGGCTGGGCGGCGAAGGCGCCTTCCCGCTCAGGATCAGCGCTGGACGCTTTTTTGTCGGCGGGCAGGAGATTGACTTGGAGCAGTTGAGGGCAAAACTCAACGGTGACTATTTGCTGCAGGAGGCACTCTCGCAGCATCCTGAGATGAACAAATTGTATCCACACGCGATCAACACCATCCGGATCTTGACGTTCCGTAATGGGGAGCAAATTACGGTGTTGAGCGCGATTATGCGCATCGGTACCGGCGGCAACCGGGTAGACAACCACAGTTGCGGAGGCTTAATCGCCAGAATCGATCTGACTAGCGGCCGCATGTCAGGAGATGGCATTTTTGCGCCCGGCAAAGGCACTCGCACATTGTGTCATCCCGACACCAGCGTGGTGATCGACGGTTTTCAGATACCCTTTTTTCCGGAGGCGGTTCGGTGCGTGACCGGGCTGCACCGTTATCTTTACGGAGTCCATTCCGTGGGATGGGACGTCGGCATCACGCCCGAAGGCCCGATCATCATCGAGGGTAACGACAACTGGGGCGGGTGTTTCTCGTTTGCTTTCGAACCAGGCTTCAAGGTGCGTTTTTTACAGGCCTGCGCTATCGTGCCTGAACAGCGTTGAGTGGAACGGCAGTGCGGCGTAATAGGCTACAAAGTACAGGCAGGAGGAGTGAGGTGAGGATTGGGATCATAACGCTGATTGATGTCAACAATTACGGCGGGGCTTTGCAGGCTACGGCTGTCCAAGACTATCTCTGTAAGTTGGGGCATGACGCGGTCCTGCTGCATGTCCGGTACAACAAACGCCGCAACCCCGTGCTCAAATTTTTCGAGCGCCCGGGCAAGAGTGTGGTTGAGTTAATCAAGGAGCGCAAATTCGCCGCATTCCGTGAGCGCCATTTCCATACGGGCGGGCTGCAGACATATGGCCTTGAGGAGTTTCTAGCCGCAGCCCCAGATTTTGATGCTTACGTGTGCGGGAGTGACCAGATTTGGAACCCCGGCAATTGTGCTGACCCGCTTAGAAGGCGGCTGTTCTTTCTGAATTTCGGCGAAGCGGGAGCGAAACGTGTTTCTTATGCGGCAAGCTGGGGTGCGAAAACTTTGGATGACGGAGTACGGCAGAGCGTGGCAGATTGTCTGGGCCGTTTAGATGCCATCAGCGTTCGCGAGAAAAGCGGCGTGGAGATTGTCGAGGAGCTGGGAGGGCAAGCGCTCTGGGTGCCTGATCCGGTTTTGTTGCACGATGCCGATTATTGGGAAGATATGGCGGACGAGGCCGTGGAAAAGGCGACGGGCGACACGCTGTTTAAATGCGAGTACAGGTGGACTCCCTGTGTACCGTTCGCCGATGTCCAAAATTTGCTGTGCGGAAAATTCGGATGGGATGTTGTGGTGCCTTTTTCCAACAAGCCTTTACGTGAGTTCGCCTTGACCCGCTGTCTATCGCCGCAAGCGTGGTTGGACAATATGCGGAGTGCGTCATTCGTGTTAACCAACTCATATCACGCTTTGCTTTTCAGCATCATTTTCAAGCGTCAATTTTTATCCATACCGTTGATCGGAAAATACGCTGGCATGAACGAGCGGATTTTTTCAGTCACAGAACGACTTGGGCTAGAAGATCGCCTGCTGACAGAATTTCAGCCGGATAAGATAATCGAACTGGTCGAAAAGCCCATCGATTGGGAGCGTGTGGATCGGGCATTGGCAGACTGGTGCCATGAGGCCGACGCTTTTCTGAGTGCGGCACTAGAGCCTACGGAAAAAACGTCGAACACCCAACACCGAAGCGTGGAGCCTGAAACCTAACGCAGTTACACGACTTCCCAGCCTGGGCGATAATCGCGCGTCAGATATGGGACCGCCTCAGGACGGTTGGCGACAGTGAGTTTCGCCGAGTCCCAAAGCAGACGCTTACCGCCAAGACGCAGCGACACCGCAGCTAGGTTGAAGGCTTCGGAGATCGGTCCGGCGTGCTGAAAATCGCCGTACGTGGGCGCGCCACCTTTAAAGGCTTTGACCCAGTTGAGGTTGACCGGCTCGACCGCAGGCAGCGGCGCTTGCGTGTCGCCCGAGAGTATACGCGGATTCTGACCGAGGAACCCGGCCAGGATCTTGCCGCGGTCACCGACAAACAGCATGCCCTCCGGCGGCAGTTCGCCGTTCTCGCGCTCCAATTCCTCGGGCGTCGGAGGGCGCATGCCGCCATCGTACCACCACAGGTCGAGCGCGGGGCGCGCGCCTTTGGCGGCGAAGCCGAAGCGCACGGTGCAAGCGACAGGGAAGGACCACGTGTTTGTGATCTTCACGCTCACGCGGTCGCGCAACGTGCAGACATGGCTGGGCGTGGACTCGACGCGTATCGGCGCATCGAGGTCAAATTCCCGGAAGACGCGCCAGAGGCTGTAGTGCCCCATGTCAGCGATGGCTCCACCACCGAACTCGTACCAACCGCGAAAAACGGTGTGGGTGTAGTGCGGATGGTAGGGACAGTCGCGCGACGGACCGAGCCACAGCGCCCAGTCGAAATCTTTGGGCACCGGCGGCGTGTCGGAAGGGCGCTCCGGATATTGCGGCCAGACCGGTCGGTTGGACCAGTTGTGGATCTCGCGCAGGCGGCCGATCGCGCCGTTGCGGATGAGCTGTGCCGAGATCGAAACATCGCCGCCCGAACTGGCGGGGATGAAGTGAGTGGCGACCCCGGTTTCTCGCGCGACCTCGATCACGCGGCGCGCTTCGATCACGCGGTTGGCCAGCGGCTTGTGCAGCATGACATGCCGTCCCGCCCGCATCGCGGCAATGGCGACCGACGCATGCAGATGGTCGGGCGTCATGATTTTGACCGCGTGCAGCCCCCGTTCTTTCTCCAGCAACTCCCTGAAGTCCGCGTAGCGCGCGCAGGGCTTCGCCGTTTCGCCGGCGCGATGGCGGGCGTAGTAGGCGTCAACCACCTCCGCCGCGACATCGCGACCGCCGGGGATCGCCTGGCCTGCGCGCCAGTCAGCAACGCCGATGGCGTTAGCCAGACCTTTGCGCAGACCTTGGCGTGACCAATCCACATAGTCGTCGCTGTCCTTGTTCGGATCGCACACAGCCACCACCCGAACGCCCGGCGTGGCCAGCAGGCCGGGCAGTTCGCGGAGCCCCTGCGTACCGCAGCCGATAAGGGCCACGTTCAGCGTATCAGCAGGTGCCGCCTGCCCCGACGCACTACTGGGCGTGAGGGCAGGCAAGACGTTAAGCGCCGCAGCCGAGACACCGGCTGACTTCAAGAACGCGCGACGGTTCATACGATTACTCGCCGTACACGACGGTGGTGGTCTCGTTGTACAGCCAGAAGATGTTTTTCACGTGGTAGTCAACGTGATGCACCTTGCGGATGCCGCCATTGCGCATCGCCTCGCCGATCGTCGCGTCGCCGCTGCCGAGGAAGAGGACACCGCCGCTCCATGCTTCGCCGCGCTTGAGCGGGCGCACGCTGTTATCCACGATGGGATCTGAGACGGCGTGGTTGAAGACCAGAGCGGATTGTATGGTACCTTTAGTCGGGGCAATGCAGCCGGACAGAACAAGCGCGCCGACGCAAACGGCGCTCAGAGCGAACAACTTTTTCATGTGAAGTCTCCTGTTGTAAGGCCACGGAATTGTAGCCATCTTTCTGCAAATGATCGTCGCACGTTTGGGCGCGAAAAGCAAGCGTCTGTTCTGAAAAAAGCGACTAATGCGGGTGGAACCCGCAACCCAAGTTAATTAGTTAATTAGTGCATGAGTGCATGAGTTTGTCTGGGAGTGTGCTGCCCCAAAAAACCTCCGTGTTCTCTGTGCCTCTGTGAGAGCCTAAATCCTAAATCCTAAATGCTACCTCCGCGCACAGCGCGGCTGTGCCGTAAGGCACTAACGCACTCCGGCGCGCTTCGACGGACGCGCCATCAGCTCGTCGATTACCTTGCCCACGTCTTCTTTGGACATTTTTACTGTAAGACGGCAGTTGGGGCTTGACTCGTCCGCGACCCACTCATTCTCGCCCTTCGTCCCCACCATGCGATATGTACCGCGCTCAGTGTTGAAGTAGCGATCCAGTTCCCGCACGGCAGCGAGGATCGCCGTCTGATCCCAACTCGGATGCCCCGCGAGGCGATCATAGGTGGTGTCATTCACCTTGTCGCGTGGCGGCAGACGGTACGCATAAGCGTCGCGCACCGGATTGCGCGTGTCGGGAAGTTCGGAGACAACGCGTCCGGTGAAGATATAGCGCCCATACTGCCAATCTGAGAACACGATCGGCGTGGGCCATTGATCGAATGTAATCTTGGAGGCCTCCCAATCGCCGGCAGAATTGTGTTCCTTGCCGGTGGGATAGGAACACGCCATGATCACGGCTTTCTTCACTTTCTTCGCCACGAGAGCACGGCCGTCGAGCGGAGAGTACTGGTCGCCCTTTGATTCAAGCAGTCTGCGGAGGTTTGTCATAAAGCCCACGGCACACACCACCACGCTGCCGTCCGGCTGGGCGGCGAGCGTCTTACGGAAAACCTCCGTAGCATCCGGCGCCTGCGAACTGTCTGCGTATCTGTACCAGCCTTCGTATTTCTGCAGGAGATTGAAGCCGCGCGCGCCGGGCCCGCATACACCCGTATCATGTAACGCACCTACCAACAGGTCCGGGCGGCCGTAGTAGCGGTTCACGATCTCCACCACCGCGAGCCCGGTGTTTCCGCGCGTGCTCTGCACCACCGCCAGCAACTCACATTCGCCCGCGTCCGCAAGCGCATGCAGCATCGCCAACGCTCCGATGTCATCGTAGTCGGTGTACATGTCCGTGTCGAAAATCACCTTGACGGGGCCAGCGGCCACCTTCAGCGCGGCACATACCGCCACAGCCATAAGAAAGTTTTTCATCATTCCTGCTCCTAGCTTTTTTCTTTTCTTCCGTCGCCTCTCAACCGATGCGGTCTTGGGGCTACACATCAAATACAAAGCGTACACGCATTCACGACGTGCTTCAGCATACGCCCGTCATTGGATAAAGACCGCGAAACCGCGCTTCGTAAACTTCGCGGAAATCGTCGTCATCGCTGCACCGCCGAACGCGGATTCCTGGGTCACGATCTCACTCCGATAAGTCGGCATTTCAACGAGGGCGAGTTTGTCCATGACCGTAGCCGCCGCATCCGTCCACACCGTGAAAAGCGGCTGGGTGAAAGCAGACGGCGCGGGACCTGTCAGGCTCACCGTCACCGGCAGCGACGCACCCTCAATCGTGAGGGTCCCGTTGACGACGAGACCATACGTCGCACGTTCGTCTTCCGGATCGGCGACATAGTCGGCCTCGAACTTTGCATCGGCGGCGAAGGTGAGGGACGCGCCCACCAGCGGACGCGCGCTCCCGGCCCTAAGCGTACCGTTCGAAACGACCAGCAACGGTCCGTCGGAAGCCGCACGCGCCGTGCCGCCGAGATCCCAGACACCGTCACCGATTTTACTGCTCGTGCCGATCCAAGTCATCGGCAGGCGCGTTGAGAGCGTCACGCCCGGATCTGTCCATATCTGTCCGCCATCCTGGAGGACCATGCCACGGTTTTCATCGTCGAGTGTAAGCGAACAACCTGGGCGGAAGATGCCCCTCGTCTGTATGGCTAGGGCGTCCGCCGTGAAGGTCGCAGGGTTACCGCCGAGATTGCACTCGTTCGTAACAACGAGCGTGCTCAATCCCAAAATGCTTCCCTCCCGGTAGCCGTTCACATGCAGGGAACCGAGGTAGGCGGAATTGTCCGCGACGAACTTGTAGGTCGTCCGGCCCATGCAGAAGAGTCGTCCATAGCCGGAAACCGACGCTTCCACGAGGTTGACTCTGAATGCGTCGCCGTTGAAACGGAAATACCCCGTCGGCTGTGTCTTCACCGTGAGGTGGCCGGCGAAGGTCTGTTCCGTACCGGCCGCGTTGCCGCCGCCGAAGGCGATGCCGCCCCCATCATAGCCTTGGAAGTCGTTGCACGTGAAGAGGGTCTGCTTAATCACGTACTGCTTGGCGTTGTCGACAGTCTGATACGGATTGAAGAGCGTGAGGGATTCACCCGGAAAGTCGTAGGTCCCGCCATCTGGGCCGCCACGGCGCACGTCGCGTCCCTGCACACAATAGTGCTCACCGGCGTGGACTTCTTGCCCGTCCGACCAGTGTGACGCTGTCAGACAGAAAGCCGGACTGCCGTCCACGGCGTGTACATACGGCACCGTCTTCAGATACACCGTCTGCATCCCGTCCACCGTCTGCACCTCAACACCCTCTACACCGATACCATGCCAAAAGTCCGCGATTTCGAAATCGTCCGCCGTCACCGTCCCGGATGCGACGGGAATCGTGGCCACAGCGAGCCGATTCGTGGCGACAGGATTATTCAGAAAGATCGACATCTTTCCTTCGAGTGCGAAAGTGCCGCGGAAATCCACGCAACCCGTCGCCCCGGAAATCGACGCATTAATGAGCAGCTTCCCGCTCTTGCCGGTGAAGTTGTAGACGGCAGGACGGAAATCGGGTGCAGCCACTTCGAGCGTGGCATCACGGTTTAGCGTGAACGTGGAGGTTTCCGCCATGGCGAACCCATTCGTGAGCGAGAGCTTGCCGTTCACGATGAGCCCGGGAGCCGAGAACGCGCCACCGTAGCGCAACGTAGAACCGCCGGTGATAGTAAGAAGCCCGTTACCGGTGATCGGCGCAAGGATCGTACTCGTGCGGCCGATCAAAAATGTCGCGCCGTTAGGATCCTCCATCGTGATGCCACGTGTAGCGGGAATGCACAGGTCGGAAGTGATAACAAATCTGGCCCCGTTCACGAGCCTGATCGAGGCAACGTCCGGTGCAGACAGTTCCCCTCCCAGCGCGTCCCTGTGGTTAAGCGTCATCTGAAGGTTATCGAAAAGCCAGCCGCCGAGGTAATTCGCGTTTGCGCCGCCCACTGCCATTGCCCCCGGCCCCTTGAACGTAAGCCCTGTCCCCTCCGCGCCCGTAAACGCTTGGGCTGTCTCAATAACGCGAATGGGGCCTGGCGTCCAATACAAAAACGGATCACTCAAAGGCGAGTATACGGTAACCGTGCCGCCAAGCCAGCAGGTATAGTTCACCCCCACGGCGATCTGCCCCCCGTATAGATTCAGGTTGTTGATATAGATACGTCCGCCTACACCCATATCAGCCCGTTTCGTGCGCAGTGTGATGTCGCCCTTCGAGGAAAAGTTTGTGGCGCCGAGCGTGAGCGACCTACCAGCGAACGTGCGCGTGGTACCGTCATTCGGCGTACGCATCTGCCGATTGTCCGCGACCTGATAGTCGTGGTCGCCGTCCGGCGCCGCGCCGCTCGACCAGTGAAGCGCGCTCGCAAAAGAGCTCTGCTCGCCTGTGTCCGTTGCTATCAGAGTCACATATTCGGCATGCGCCGCAACCGCCGCAATCCCCACCACTGCGGCGGCCATAACTGTATAGAGCAATGAGCCACTCCGCGTCAGACCCGATCTGCGTATTTTCGTGACTGAACTTGTCATCTCCACCTCATTTCCACGGTTGGCGCCAATTGTGCGGGGAGAGAAGAAGTCAACCCCGGGGGCCAACGAAGACAGCGTACACTGCCCTACGGCAGATTGTCCAGCAGTAATCAGTTGATCGGTTGATGACGAGCGATATGTGCGCTTGACCATAGATAGTCCAAACGAATAACATAACCGCACCATATGGGGTTTGCCCAACCTCTGCGAAGCAGACTCGACGACGCCGTTAGGCGTGAAATGAAGACGACCGATAAAACGGGAAAGGAAACTCTTGAAAGTAAAGTAATGATGAAATGGCTTATACGACACTCTGCATTCCTACGTAGGGCTTGCGGCTGCCTGTTGATTGGCGGTGGTGTTTTCGTGGCGTATTGGTGGTCATACAAGCTCGCCCCGGTACGCCGTCTCGCCGATCCGGAATGGTGTGCCGCACATTCTGCGCAGGCACGCTGGCAGGAAGAACAGAAGAAGTACAGGCGACTCTCGGCCTCTCCCGACATGATCTTTGACAACGACATGATCGGATACTACGGTGATAAGGAGTGGTGTCTCTGGCTCATCGACAAGATGCATAACGATAAGAACTTCCGCGTGTGCGGATGTACCGAAACCGTACTCACGCTGATGGCCAACCGTTATGAGCAATCGTGGGAGGAGTGGGCCGACGCCCACCGTGACAAGACGCAGGAAGAATGGATACAAGAGGGCTTCGCGCAACAGGGTATCATCGTCCACCTTCCGCCACAGCCGACAGATACTATACCGTTACTGGAGGTGTTAGGGCATAAGACGTGGAATACGCTTTGGAATGGACCTCAAGGAACAAATGCCCCCTGGACATTCCCGACGCACTTTAAATACAATGCATTCCGCTGGTTACGCGATTCGGGTTTCGACCAAGCGATCTTTGCTGTCTCGAATGCACCCGCCCTTACGTCAGATGTGGTCAGAGATGGGCTCATGCAATACACGAAATGGAATGCTGCCTTCCCTAGCCGTGACGGTGTCGGGATCCTTGCTTTTGGCAAGAAATCGGACGACGCCTCTCGGGGAACACCACTATTTCTCACACTTAGGCTTCAGGCGGTGGCATGGCTGCTTGTCACCATGCCCATACTGGTAGGAGTCGTGATGCTATGCTGGAGGAAAAGGGAGTCGGGGATCGAGTGAAACGAGCCGCTTATTGTATCTCGCCTCCCTTTCGCGCATCATACGGAGTGTCCGCTTTCGCGAGACAGGTTCAGCGCTATAGGAGCCCCGACCCAAAGTGAAGAAGGAAAAATCCACCGGAAAAATCGTCGCATTCATGATTGCGGGCTGGCTGATCATCGCCGGGATATTCTCCGTGGTCCAAGAGTATAAAATCCTGGGGACTACACCTTCAGTTGCACGGTCGTTACGGGAGCCCCTGCCCTTGCGGGGCTGGAGCAGCGTCTCGTCTGTCGGTACCGGCCCTGTGGACTGGAGACACTGCCAGCGCTCTTCTGCTGTATCATCGGGATCGCATCCTTCGCTGCAGCAGGCATCATTCTGCTGGTTGTCCTGATAGTCACAAAACGAAAGAAACGAGGTCAGACGACTTTGTGTGTGCGCAGTCGGGCGCGGGCGTCCCCGCCCGCTCTGTGAAAGGCCGATTGCGATTCCGGTATGCGGCCTGGTTTCCAACGGAAGTATGCGCATCAGCCTT
This sequence comes from Kiritimatiellia bacterium, assembly GCA_035450385.1. Classification (GTDB taxonomy): domain Bacteria; phylum Verrucomicrobiota; class Kiritimatiellia; order RFP12; family UBA1067; genus DUPH01. The sequence continues at coordinate 19,096 of DAOTMQ010000011.1, forward strand.
TTGCAAGACACGTTGTTGCGGGCGAGGACGCCCGCGCCCGACTCTCTGCTCCCCTTCTCACCAGGAACGCATTGTCTTCGCACATCCCTGTCACTTGCCTATAACTTGAGCGTTAAAAGTTGAGCATTGAGCGTTAAACGTTTTTTAACTCAGAACGCTGAACGTCGAACTCTGAACTCTGAAGTCGAAAACTCCTTGCCTATAACTTACACGATCAAAGTTGTCCTCATTTACATTCCCGTGCGAAGCGCGGGCGACGGGCTAACCGATTACCCGCCTTGACACACGCAGACAGTGCGGGATATTCTATAATTGTATTCTGGAATTGCAATCTGTGGCCGCCAAGTTGATGGCGATTGACGTTCAGGTACAACCTGGAGGGAAAATGAGCGCAAGCTATCGGACCCTTGGGACATACGCCGTGCATGAAGCCAAGGCTCTTTTGACCGCCTTTGAACAAGCTGGACTGAGGTTCAATGTCCGAGTCGATGAAAGGCATTTCAAGAATATGCCTGTCGCACAAAGCTTACAGGGAGGGAGATTCGGCCTGAGCAGGACAGTCGTTATTGATATTCACTCCCATGACTTCCAAACCGCTCAAGCCATGATCCCCAAAATCTTCAAATGTGAAGTGTGAGTGTAAAAAAGGAGGAACGAAGACATGAAGAAGAGCATTGTCGGTTGCGTAGTGACTGTTCTACTGGCGGCGGGTAGTTTCGCCGAGTCTCCGATGCCATTCAAGGCGCTTGCCCGCATGCCTGTGAAGGAAGTCACGGTATTCAAAGATGGCCACGCATTTGTGCTTCACAGCGGCAAGATGCCGACTGATGAGGCCGGCAACGTGGTCATGGACTACCTGCCTACACCGGTCATCGGAACGTTCTGGCCGTTTTCGGCGGATCGCAAGACGAAGCTCGGCGCCGTCGTTGCCAGTCAACGAAAGGTACTGGTCGAGCGGACCGCGCTCAATCTGCGCGAGCTGATCGAGGCCAATGTCGGCGCACAGGTGATCGTCACCGAAGTGCCGTCCGGCACGAGTCAGGTGTCATATGCGGCCACGATCATAGACATCCCCGCCCGCAGTGGCGACGAGCAGGAAGCCACCAACCCGCCCAACTCCGGTGAGAAGCTCCGGCAGAAAGGCAGCGTGGCCTTGCTCAAGACAGACACCGGCATCAAGGTTGTCGCCCTCGACCGCATTCAGGATATTCGCTTCACCGGCGACTATCGCAAGACCGTCGAGGAGGAGGAGTTCCGCAACCTGCTCACGCTGAAGATGGAGTGGAGCGGCAGCAAACCCCAAAAGAGTGCCGACGTGGGGCTGCTCTACCTTCAGCGCGGTGTCCGCTGGATCCCAAATTACAAGGTGACGATTGACGGCAAGGGCCAGGCGACCGTCCGGCTGCAAGCCACACTCATCAATGAACTCACCGACATGGACGATGTGACGGCGCACCTTGTGATCGGTGTGCCCACCTTCGATTTCAAGGACACGCCCGATCCGATCTCCCTGCAGCAGACCGTGGCTCAGCTTTCGCAGCACTTCCAGCAGGAAGCGAAGACCGCCTACGGATTCGCCAATGCCATCGGCACGCAAGTTATATCGGGGGGACGGAGGGGGCTCGGCTATGACCGCCCTAATGCGGCGCCAGCCCCCGGCCGCACGCTCGATCTGGGGCCGGAAGTGGCCGAATCGGGTACGAACGAAGACCTGTTCATCTTCACCGTCAAACATGTCTCGATGAAGAAAGGCCAGCGCATGGTGTTCACAATCGGCGAATACACAATGAAGTACAAGGACGTGTTCGCACTGGACATCCCCTTTGCACCGCCGCCGGAACTTTGGCGCAACTTCGACAACAACCGGCAGGCCGAGTTGGCGCAGTTATTCAACGCGCCGAAAGTCATGCACAAGATCCGGCTGTTCAACAGCAGCGAATATCCGCTGACCACCGCCCCGGCCCTGATCCTGAAGGATGACCGTCTGCTTGCGCAGGGACTGATGACCTACGCCGCGCCTAAAGCCGATGCCGACCTGAGCATCACCGCCGCCGTGGATATCCGCGTCGAGAAAACCGACAACGAAACAAAGCGGACGCCCAATGCGATCAATTGGCAAGGCGATCAATACGGTCGAGTCGACCTGGCCGGCAAGATCACGCTCACCAACTTCCGCAAAGATGCGGTGGAGATAGAAATCACGCGCCACGTGCTCGGCAATGTGGACTCTGCCGACAACAACGGCAAGACGGAAATGGTGAACGTTTTTGAGAGTCCGACATTTGCCGGGGCGGGCGGGCCGTATCCCTACTGGTGGGGCTGGTTCTCCTGGCCGTGGTGGTGGCGTCATTTCAATGGAGTCGGCCGCATCACCTGGACGGTGACACTGGAACCGAAAACGCCGTTTGATCTCGGCTACACATGGAACTATTACTGGCGTTGATGACTTCTTCGGCCACTTCTGCACCCCTTCGCATTGTGGGTTCTTCGCTGTCAGAAACGGAATCATTACACTTCTTGATAACGCAGAGATTTTTAATGAAATACACATTTCCAATTATCCTTGGGCTGTACGTTATCGTGATGTTCGTCGTCTCATCGGTGTATCACAGCACCATCATGGATCCGGCTCAACTTCTGTGGGCGTTTGTGCATTTCATCGTCGGGCCAATCATTTTCGTGGTCTCGCTCGTGATCGTCATCAGGCGCATTATCCGTCATGAGATATCTCGGCCTATCCTCATCACCGCGATTCTCTGCCTCATCCTCGTCCCTGTGTGGACCTTCGGTTTTTGGACGATTGGACGCTATTGCCGCCCCGTGATGTTCTCACTGGTTATCCGCTCAAACACCGAAATCGCCGAAACCGTGATGAAACAACATCCCGAAGGAGAGAAATTCACGATCCAAGGTTTCCGATATCCGCTATGCAAGATGATGGATGCCGACGCGTATCACAAAGATGGGATACTGTTTTTGATCGTGCCAAGTGCTCCCGGACCGAAGGACACGATCATGTACGACCCGAACCGGGCACGGGATCATGCGAACGACCAATCGCTCGGCGGAGCATGGTGGTTTTCGAAATACAGAGGACAATAAGCATTGAACTAGCGGTTTGGCTGTTTATTGACAGAGTGAGTCGAACAGGACGATTTCTGCCGAACGGGTGAAACAGTCGTCAGCTAACGCCCTATCACCAACAATGTGCGCTTGACCATAGACAGTCCGAGCAACTAACATGACTGTGTCGTATGAAGTGCTGGGCATGAAGGTCAAGCTGAACACGGAGACTATCGAACCAGCACCTAAGCGCGTACGTTGAAAAGCTGCTGTCTGGCTCAAACTTTCGCAACCATAATGAAAAAGCGAATCGCCATCTTCTTTTTGACCATCCTTGCCTTGGCGCTCATTTCCGCCTTTTTCTTTCCTGCCGGGACAAGCCCAAAGGCGCGGGCCTTCAACAGGACTCGTTTTTATTTACACGAACTCCATACCTGCCTCAGTGAATATGCAAAGAACAACGGCCATTATCCCGACGACTTGTCAATATTTCAGGACGTGCATTCAGGAGAGTGGGCTTCTTACCTCGATCCCGCACGTGTGTTGTATTGTAAACCGGAGACAAACACGCCCCCGGCCAACTTCGTTCTTTTGATACGGTTGCTTAAAGACAAAGCGTTTGTCGTTTTTGCCGACGGCACCATAAAGCTCATTACAGAAAAAGGTGTTGGTACTGTCTATCCCGTAAAGAGGGATGAACTCTGTGAAATGTCGGATGCCTTCTATACCGACCACCACCGTTTCCCTTACTCTCGAGATGAACTCATTTCTTATGCCATGACAAGGAGCAATTTAACATTTTCAAGTGAGCGTTATGCAGAGATTAAATTCTCGAACGATCTGACAAACGGATGTTTTGAGGTCAGGTATACATTGACTAACAACCTCGGAGGCGGTCACTATGGCCGTCAAGTATCGAAACCACAGAAAGAAATCAAAGAAAGTAACAAATCCGGCGATCCTCCGAATGCACATTCGCCTTCGGCTCAGGGAACTGGCGGTCGCTGAACGTTCACGTGAAAAAGGAGACGACATCATGAAATCAGAACAAAAACTCAGGGACTTCACGCTTCGTTTGATCCAAATCATCGTCTGGTTCGAGATCCTCTGGGCCGTCGTGTTTCTTGCGGGCTTGGTGTTTCAGTGGTCTGGCCTGACGGACCAGTTGGCCGCTGCCTTCTTCGGCAGTGGATTCTGTGCCGTTCTCGTTCTGGTTGCTCTCGCGCTCTTGAATGTGACGGCGAATCTCAACATCATATCCAAGACTCAGGTGCGCAAAGTGGCGGAATCAGAAGAGGTCAAATCCAACCCCGGCTCCTTCATCAAGACGCTCTGCGCAGCAGGTGTTCTTATCGGTCTCGTCGTCGGTTCGCTCTGGTTTGCGGAATGGCGGCTCTATCAAGCCAAGGTGTCGGAAACTGCGACAAAGATCGAATCCCTCATCGAAACAGACCTTCTCAATGATGCTGTGGCGCTCATCAAGAAGGATGGCAAAGCCACAGATCTTGCCACCATGCGCGAAGCACTTGCTGCGTCGATCCAGACAGGAGCACGATTGTCGTTCATCATTCCCCGCAAGGTCAAAGACGTGAATGTGTATTACGAGTTCACCGCTTGGTGGCATGGGAAGGGGAAGGAAGACAAAAAGATTTCTGAGGCCAGCTTGGTGAAGTTCGTTCCACGGCGGACCGAGCGCCGTAAGTGGGAGAACATGGTTACCGGAGAAATCGACAGCTTTACCGTGCCGAGTGGAAATGAGCTGCGCGCGTTCCGCCGAGTGGTCTCGGACGATCAGGAAATCATACTGCTCATCGATACGGGACGACGGTCAGACTACTCAAGAAGCAGTTTCTAGGAGCACATGAAACCTGAAACGGTAGTCGTTGCCCGGCGAGGGTTCCCTGTGTTATGCTCATTGCATCATGCGAGGGGAGTTTACCAGTTGGGGAGCGGGCATCTTATGCGGCATGCTCGCGTTCGGGCCGATGGCACATGACGCTTGCGCGAATGGCCGCAGCGTGCCTGTCATTGCGACCTTCTCCGACGATACCTTGGTTGAAGGTGAAGCGCGCGTAATCGGGTCGCGCCCGCTGACGTTGGTTCTGCTGGGCGAGAACCGCCAACGCATGTTCACCCTCGCGGATCTGGCTGATGTCGAGCAGATCGTTGAACAGGCGAGCATGGAGCGCCCGTGGACCTTTAAGGAGGCGGGGCGTCCCGAAAAAGTTTATCTCGAAGGCGAGTATCCGCTCGTCAACTTTCTGACGCGCCTCACGCTGGTCAACGGCAGCGTAGTAACCGGCCATGTGATTTCAGCCGCGCTGGAACTCAAGGGGCCGACGGGCAAGAAAAAGATTTTTCTGCAACGCCAGATCAAAGGAACGAAAACCGAGACGCTCAACGATCTGGTCTACCTCCGCACGCTCCGCATGCCGAATGCCGCGATCGCGGACGGCCGTCCGATCCACGGACGTGTCGAAGGATTCGGTACCGTGATATCGGTCTCCGCACTGGACACCCTGCGCGGCCACATGCTCTTCGCACGCGTCACCGACGGCACGCGCTTTGATTTCGGCACGCTCCTGCCCGGACGCTACGATCTGTGCGTGCTGACCGACACCCACGCGCTGACCGGCTTGTCGGATGCCGCGCCGTCAGAAGCCGCCAACGGTGCGCCGTTGCAAAAAGGCGACTTGGACGCGATCCATGCAAAGTTTCCGCTGGCGGACGATTTTTTCAACGACCGCTGGATCCTGCGTCTCGGCGGCAACCGCGCGCACGCCAAGGCGTTGGTCTACAAGCGGCGCGCGGATTATTACGAGGCAGCGCGCTGGACACCGGGCGGCTTTCTCTGGCATCTGGAGGTCTGGACCTGGCACTTCGCCGAGCCCGACTGGAAGGTCGACCGCCGTCACATTCTCATCCGGCACAAGCAGAAGGGCGGTGAGCGCAACCGAACGCTCCTGCTTAACGAACGACTCGGCGCTGTGACTCCCGGTACCGAGCTTCACCTTCAGGCAAACGAGGCACCCGATGGCACATGGCAAATTATACGCACTCTTGACTAGGGCCGCGATTCACCGCCGCCTCAGTCTTTCGCTCCGCCTCGCGCTGCTCGCGGGCGCGGTGTTGCCGGTTTGGCTCCTGCTGCTCTGCGCCGCCGACAACCTCTTCAACCTGCCGCCGCACCTGCGGAGCGTCTTATTGCTCGGCTCGCTGGCCGCAATTGCCGTCGGCGTGGTGTATCTGATCTGGCGCTTTGGTTTCCGGTCGATCGACCCCGCACGTACGGCGGTGTATCTGGAGCAGCGCTTCGGCATCGCCGACAACCGTCTGATCAACGCCGTGCATTTTGATCGCGATCCCGCGCTGCCGGGCGAGGTCAAAGAGGTCTTTCTGAACGCGGCGGAACAGGGGTGCCGTCGCTTGCCGTTGCGCCGCATTTGGCAACACGCGCGGCTGTGGCCGGCGCTCAAGCTGTTTGCCGCCGGTCTGCTGCTGTTTCTGGCGTATGTGATTCCGTTCGGTGCTCATGCACGCAATGCGTTTTTACGTTTTCTCAATCCGACAACCTCGCTGACGCCCCTCAACTCCACGCAGTTCTCCGTGACCCCGGGCGACACCGAGATCATCGAAGGCGCCATCTGCCCGATCCGCGCAACGGCTAGCAAATTCGAGCGTCCGGTCGCCGGACTCGACATCGTGGTAGATGACGGCGGCACGCCCCTGCTCTATCCGATGCGCGCAGAGGGCAATGGCTTTGCGTTTGACCTGCGCGACCTGTCGCGCGACACCCGCTACGCGCTGAAAAACGGTAACGACCGCAGTCGCTGGTATACGGTGTCTGTCATCAGCCGGCCGCGCCTCGACGGGTTCACGCTGACCGTCACGCCTCCTGCCTACACCGGCGAACAGCCTTTCACGCTTGAGGCGTCCGCGCGCGAGGCGTCTCTGCTGAAAGGCTCGCATGTGCAGGTCCTTGCCGGCACCAAAGCCGGCGAGCGTGCGGCGTTCTTCCGCGATGGTCAGCCCATGAAGCCCGAGGCCGATGCCAAACCGGAAGCGTGCGCGTTTGATGTCACTGCGGATACCGAGCTCTCACTGGATGTCACCGACGCGCGCGGCCTCACCCATACCGGCGTCTGGCGGTGCCGCATCACCGCGGTACCGGACGCGCCGCCCGAGGTGCGTTTGACCAACCGCGAGTTGAACATGCAGGCCGGTATCGGACAGAGCGTGCCGTTGAACATCGAAGAGCGCGATGATTACGGCCTGACCGCACTGGAAATCTTCATCGTGCGCAACCAAGAAGAGACCGTGCTGAAACGGATCGACTATCGCGCGCGTTCGCGCACTCGCACCGAGGTGTGCATCATCCCGATCACCGAAGACCTTTTCGCCCGCAATGCCAGCTACAAACTCTGGGCGCGCGTCTTCGACAACCACCAGCCGACGCAGACAGGCACCGTGCTGACCCCGCTCACGCTGCATGTGGCCGACCTCGCCAAAGCGCCGCCCACGGACGATACCGATGATCCACATGCACGGCTTTTCGCTGTCTTGCATCGGGCGCACGACCGGCAAAAAAGTTTACGCGACTGGGTCGCCGTGCGCATCGAACACGACCGGCGCGAAAGGATCAGCCCGGAACTCCAGAAGCGCCAAAAAGAGGTCCATGATCGCATCATGCAGGGCACGACCCTCGCCGACGGCCTGTACCGCCGCTCGAAACTGAAGAAGGGGCTTTACGACAGCATCGTGTCACTCAAAAGTGCCCACTCCGACCCGCTCATGAAGTTGATTCCGGTCGTCGCGGGACTTGATGACGAAGGGCGGCAAGCCGGGCTCAACGGCATTGTGCTCAAGCAGACCGAGTTGGTGACCGCGCTGCAGCGGATCCTTGGCGCGGTCAACCAAGATAAAGCGCGGGCGGATCTCCAGCAGGCGCAACTTGAGAACGAGACGCAGGACCAGAAGCTGATCGAAAAGCTGGAGGCACTCAAAAAAGACCTCTCGGCCTTTCAGGACGAACAGCGCAAGATCATGGCAGACCTTGAGGCAATCGATAAAAAAGAGCCCGAAGACTGGACTGAGGCCGAGGAGAAACTGTTGGGTGATCTGGCCGCGCGCCAACAGGATTTCGCGCGCTTCTTTCAGGCGGCGTTCAACGACCTCTCCAAAGTCGAGAATCAGGACTTCTCCAATTCGGCCATGGCGGACGAGTTGATTGAGATGATCGAAGAACTGCAAAAGTCCGGGGCCGCGCTCGAACGCAAGCACATCGAGATCGCGACAGTGAATGAAGAGTTGCTGGGGCAGCAAGCCGAACGGATCGAGGCCAATCTGGAGCGCTGGCTTTCCGACTTCAAGGACTTCATCAAATGGAACGGCGAGGAGGGCGGAGTCTTCCCGGACGTGCCGCTGCAGGATCTACCGGAGGAACTGACAGACATTATCGGCGAGCTGATCGATGACGTGAACGACATGGATGATGTCGAGGATTCGACAGGCTCCTCGCTCAGCGCGATGGATGACGGACTGGGCTGGGGCGTGAGCGACGGCAACATGGACAACATGTCGGCGCGCGGCATCACCGGCAACGTCATGCCCAACAACAACGAGGTGGGCGGGCGTTCCGGCGAGGGACGTTCCGGCAAATCCACCGGACAGTTCGTCGAGAAAGAGGCTACCGGCAAGGGCGGCCGCAACACGCCGACGCGCCTCGTGCAGTCGCCGTTCGAGAAGGGCACGGTCAGGGACACCTCCAAAGACCCGCAGGGAGGTGCCACCGGCGGCGGCAAACAGTCGGGCGTGGGCGGCGACGGGCTGCGCGGCATCACGCCGGATCAGAAACCGGACGTGCAACAGCGGCTGCCGGGGCAGCAGGCCGAATTGAAGCAGAAGGCCGAGGCACTGCTGCGCGAGCTGACGGTGCGCAACCTCCCGACCGGCGATCTGGAAGAGGCCGTCAACAAAATGGAGCTGATCCAGAAATTCCGCGCCACCGGACAGGGCCTTCAAGCGCGTCAAGTGCGGAGCGACCTGCTCAGCAACCTGAAAGACGCGCAGGTGATCCTGAATACCCACGTGCGCGGCGGCACCGAACAGAACAGCGCGGCGGTTCGCCGGGCGTCCGCTTTCCGTTATCAGGGCACCGAACCGACACCCGAAGGGTACGAAGAGAGCGTGGACGCCTATTTCCGCGCTCTGGCCGACCCCGATGCAGGAGAGTAAACAAACCTATGCGACTGACCCACCTTTTCTGCGCCGTACTACTGGTCTGCGCCGCGCATGCGGCACCCGGCGAAAATCTGGTCAAGAACGGCAACTTCGATGAAGGCGAGAACAGGGCGACGCACTGGGAGGCGGCCAATGGGCTCACGACCTTCTTCGTCACAGAAGAGGGGCGCGGCCGGATCGTCAAGATGGACACCGGTGTCGACCGGCAACAAGCGCTCGCGTGGCACAAGGCATTCGCCGCCGACCCGACGCTGCCCCCGCCAGCCAAAACACCGATCGCCGCAGATAGCTACGGCAGCATCGGAGGCAATGAAGGCGTGATGCTGGATTCCGAACTGATCGACTGCGTGCCCGGTCAGGACTACCGGTTGACCGCAGACTTCAAGGGTGCCGGCAAACCCTTCGTCTGGATCAAAGGCTTTCTCTGGCATCCGACGCGCAAGACCTGGGTGGATGGATACCAAACCCGTCTGGAACCGGCCCGCGTCAGCCCGGACACATGGAGCACGTTTTCGATCGGCTTCAATCCCACCGCCCGTTCCCCGCGCATCCAGAAGTTCAAGGTCAGGCTCTACGCCTATTGGCCGAACGGACTCTACTACTTCGATAACATCCGCGTCGAAGCCATCACACCCGAAGAGATGAAGCTGTTGGTCGAGCAGCGGAGCGTACGGTAGAACGTGTAGTGCTCGTAATCGCTTGGTGACAGGGGGGGGCGAAGATCGTGAGTTCTCGGTGAAAAGGGGGCAGGGAGTCGGGAGCGCGGGCGTCCTCGCCCACAACAACGTGTCTTGCAAAAGGGTGTGGCACGGGCATCTTGCCCGTGTTCCATGG
>DAOTMQ010000012.1:0-12049 GCA_035450385.1 Kiritimatiellia bacterium
CCGACACCAACATGCCGCCTTTCACCGCCGAAGACAAAGCCAAGATCGAGAAGATTGCTGAGCACGCCGATAAACTTCAAACCGAAGTCGTCGAGAAGAAACCGCCCGAGACCGAACGTCGCGCGTTGCAAGAGCAGGCGCTCAAGGATTTGCTGGAGATTCGCGAACTGCTGCCCAAACAGCCGAACCAACAACAACAGCAACAGCAGCAGGATCAGCAGCAACAAAATCAAGAGCAGCAGCAACAGGAACAACAGCAGGAGCAGCAACAGCAGGAGCAACAACAGCAGGAGCAGCAGCCTGAGCCGCAGGAGCAGAAGCCCGAGCCGCCGCAAGACGTGCAGGAGTTGTTGCGCAAGGCGCTCGAACGCGAAAAAGAGCACGAAGAGGAAAAGAAAGAGCGCATGCGCAAGATGCCGATGGTGCCGGGTGAGAGGGACTGGTAAACGTAGATGCTTTGGCGAAAGACAAAAGCGATAAAGGGTCTTGCAAAACCCCTTGCTTACAGGTGTGGCACGGGCATCTTGCCCGTGTTTCATGGGCGGGACGCCCATGCCACGAGGAATTTTGCAAGAGCCTCGATGGGATCGACGGAATCGAAAAAATCGATTCTTTCGATTCTCTCGCTCCTTTTCCTTTGCGCATTTCCTGCCCTTGCCGATGTTTCGCTCAAGGTCACATCCTCACGCCCCAGCATTTATCTGGGCGAGAGCTTCAACCTCACGATTGAGGTGGCGGGTGCCGACCGCGGGCTGGACATGCCCGATCTCTCCGGCCTGCCGCCGGCCGAGATTCAGTTTCTCGGGCAGCACAGCAACAGCCGCTCCAGCATCTCGATCATCAATGGCCGCATGACGCGCGAAGTCTATGAGGGCCGCGTCTTCGCCTATCAGATCAAACCCGGCGCAGAAGGTGTTTACCGCGCCGGGCCGGTGCGCGTGACCGTCGGTGGTAAAAGCTACACCGAGTCCGGCCCCTCGGTGCAGGTCAAAGGCCTCGAGCGGCAGGATCACGTGATCGTCACGCTGAGCGCCTCGTCCACCTCGGTGCTGGTCGAGGAGCCCTTCACCGTGACCCTTGCCGTCGCGGTCGCCGAGCTGCCCGACCCCTACGCCGAAAACAATGAGCCGATCCATCCCAATCTGTTGCCTCATCTCGCCGCCGATTTTCTGGATATCCGTCACGAAATGCCCGGCCTTCGGGGCCCCGATTTGAATCAAATCCTCAACAGCCTGATCGATCAGAGCGGGCGCCAGCCGAGCTTTGCGATCAACGACTACAAGACGCGCAACTTGAGCAGCGGCTTCGGACGCCTCTTCGGCGATGACGACCCGTTCCGCCCGCGTCCCATCCGCTTCCGTCTGCCGGCTTCACGCGTCACCATCAACGGCAAGAAGTACCGCGCCTATACGCTTGACCTCGACTATACGCCCGCCAACGAGGGGGAGTTCACTTTCGGTCCGCTGACTTTCAAAGGCACGGTTATCAGCGATGTCACCGCCGATCGTCAAGCCGTGACCCGCGATGTGTACACCATCGGCCCGGCTGTCACCGTGCGCGTCGTGCCGCCGCCGGATGAAGGGCGTCCTGAAACGTTCATCGGTTCGGTCGGCAAGCAGATGCAGGCCACGGCGGCCTTCGATACCACCGTCTGCAAAGTCGGCGATCCCCTCACGCTCACGCTGGAGATCACCGGCGCGATCAGCGTCTCCAACCTGCGCACGCCGCTGTTGAGTCTCCAGCCCGATCTCACCCGCGATTTCCGCATCTATGACGACAGCGTGAGCACCGACACCCTGCCCAACGGCAAGCGTTTCAAGTACCGCGTGCGCCCGACGCGCGAAGGTACGCTGGAGTTCCCGCCGATCCGCCTCTCCTACTACGACACCGACGAACACGCTTACCGCACCATCACCACCGCGCCGGTTCCGATTCAAGCGCGTGCCACCACGCAGATCGCCACCGCCGACCCTGTGGATGGCGCCGATGTTTTGACCGGTGTACTCGACAGCCGTACGCGCCCGCTGCCGGCCGGCATCACGCTCGATGCGCGTGGTGCGCGTCCCGATTCGCTGTTGCCGCGTCACCGTATGGTGCTGCCGCTGCTGATCGCCGGTCCGTTGCTCGCGCTGTTGACCGCGTTGGCGACGCCTCTCGCGGCGCTCACGGCAAACTTGCGTACCCGCCGCCGCCACGGCGGGGCGTTGCGGCGCGCGCTCGCTGTGTTGCGGCGCACAGACGATCCCGCGCGTGCCGCGCAAGCTGTGCGTACCTATCTGGCCGATCGCTGCGATGTGACCGGCGGTGCGCTGACCCCGGGCGATGCAGCCGAGCTATTGCGCGGGCGCGGTGTTCCGGATGAACCGGCGCACGCATGCCGCACCTTGCTGGCGCGCCTTGATGAAGCCCTTTACCGGCCCGACACCGCCGTACCCACCGCCGCTGTCGTCAGCGACCTGCTCGCGCTCTTACCCGCCATCGATGCAGCGCTCGCCGAACAGCCAAGCGTGAATGACGAGGGTGAACAACCATGAAACACATGAAACTTCATGAAAAACAGGTCAGTGCGCAAAATTTGGAGTGCGGTGACAAGAGCCGCGCTGTGCGCGGGTCGCGGCACCGCTTTCTCTTCGCGCTGTGCGCGAAGACACACTTAGTCGCCACACACTTAGTCGCCACACTTAGTCGCACACACTTAATCCCCACACTTAGTCGAAAAACCTCTGCGTCTCTGCGTCTCTGCGTTATCAAAAACTGCATCGCCATTTGTACGCCGCTTCGTCACTGCACTTCTGCTTTGAAAATGGCGGCGGGCGTCTTTCTGCTTGTGGCACCTTGTTCGTTTGCCGCTTCTCCCAGCGATTCTGCCCGCGCCTTTCTCTGGGAGCAGGCCGGTGCGCAGGCCGCGGCTGCTACGACGCCCGACGCCTATCTTCAGGCCGCCGCCACCTATAACCGGTTGGTTGCCGATGGCGTATGCAACGGCCCGCTCTTTCAGAACCTCGGCGGCGTATTGGTCATGGCCGGTGACGGCGTCAATGCGGCTGCCGCTTTTGAACGCGCCGAGCGCTATCTTGGTGTTACGCCGGAAACGCGTCAGGGGCTTGCCGCTGCGCTCGCGCTCCAGACCGGACGCGCGCAGGCCGAATTGCCTTGGTCGCGTACCGCCTTTTTCTGGCACTACGCGTTTCCCTGTTCCGTGCGCGCGGCCACTGCCCTGGCCGGATGGAGCCTCTTCTGGTTGGGCGTGTTCTTCCGGCTCCTGCGCCGCCGCGGCATCGGTCGCGCCTTCCTGCGCAGTCTCTCGGAAACGTGCCTGCTTACCGGCGGACTATTGACTGTGGTCTTCAGCGCCTCCGTCCTGATGACGCTCACGAATGAACGTCACGATGAAGCGACGTGGGGCGCGCGCATCTTCACCGCCTCGGCTATCGAAACGGAGGTCGGGCGATGAGGGGTGGAAGAAGAAATAACGGAGGCTCTTGCAAAACCCCTCGTGACATGGGCGTCCCGCCCATGAAACACGGGCAAGATGCCCATGCCACACCGGCAAGCCAAAGGATGGTTTCAGGTTTCATTGCGGAGCACCGGGAGGGGCAAGCGTCTGCTTGCCCGCGGACGAGCAGACGCTCGTCCCTCCCGTCCGGCGGCGGTAACGATGCCATCTTGTATAGATCTCTGCGTCTCCGCGTCTCTGCGTTAAAAAAACTTTCAATACGTTCTGCACGCTGGTTAAGCTTGTTGCTTCTGCTGCTCGCGTTGCCGGTGCATGCGGGTGAGATTCTAGGCGGACGTTTCAAGACGGTGCCTGAGACGCTCTATGTGAATCAGGCGTTCGAGATTCACTTTGAACTTGAGGTTACATTCGGCAGCGAGGTGGAGGATGTGCGGGTCACCGGTTTTCCGAGCAATCCCGATTTGATCACCGTCGGACGGCTTGAGAACGCCGAAGGCAGCCGCGTCACACGCGGTACGCAGACCTTTACGATGCACCGCTTCATCGCCAAGGCGCGTTGCCACCAGCCGATTGACCATGTTTTCAAGTTGCACGTCAACTGCATGCTGGTCGAACGGCGTTCCGCCGGCTTCTTCTCGCATTGGCAGTCGTTCCCCAAGCAAAAGCAGCTTGAGCCGTTCACGCTGCGCGTGAGGCCGTTGCCCGAAGCCGGACGTCCCGACAACTTCTCCGGCGCGATCGGAGATTTCAACCTTAAAGGGAAACTCTCGCAGGATACCGTGCAGTCCGGTGACATCATCACGCTTTCCCTTGAATTGAGCGGCGAGGGGTGGCTCGGCGATCAGGCGGCCATGCCTGCGCCGCCCGATTCACCGCACTTCAAGCGTTATCCGCCGAAAGAGCTGTTGCGCGAAGCGACACATCTGAAAAGCGAACAGGTTTTCATTCCGCAGAGTACCAACGCCACCGAGATCGCGGCGGCGCGTTTCAGTTTCTTCAATCCCGCGACCGGAAAGTATGAAGAGAGCGTGGCCGGACCATTCCGTCTGACCTTTGGCGCGACCCCGGATGCGGCTGTGACTGAAGAGGTGCGTGTGATCGACACCGCATATCCGAAAACTCCCGTTACCCATGCGCAGATCATCACGCGCGAACAGGTGGATCAGACGTTGCGTCACAGCGTGCCGCTGCTAGTGGCGGGCGGCGGCGTGCTGGTAGCGTTTTTCGTCTTCTTCCTGTTGGTCGGGACGCACAAAGTGCTTGCGGCGGGTGTTGGACTGCTGATTTTAGTGGGCAGCCTGGCGACAGGATACCGGCTGCATAGCAAGACAGCGCTCTCCACGCGCCACCTCGCACGACGCGCGGAGGTGCGTTTCGCACCCTCGCAAAACAGCGCACTGCTCTTCACGCTCAATCCCGGCAGCACGGTTGTGCCGCTCGAACAGGCCGGTTCCTGGGTACGCATCGATGCCGCAGGCCGCCGCGGCTGGCTCCCCGCCGCCACCCTCGAAGGTGACGCAACGCCGTAGCGGTGCGTCTGCATTGCTCACACGAGGGGCACAGCCGCGCTGTGCGCGGAGTTGGCATTTAGGAGTTAGGATTTTTATTTTATCTCAATGGCTTCGATGCCGCAAAGACCGCTCCCCAACCCATACAAAGGACAACCCCGACGCCGATGACAGCTACTTTCACTCTGTTTTTGACGGCACCTTACTTCAGGAAGAGCAGTGATCCGAGCTTGTTCAAAAGCACGTAGTTCACGCCACCCTCGGGGTCAGCCCGCATGATCACGAACCAGCCCGTCGGCAGGTTGTCGAACACTGGCGGGGCTGCGAGTTCCGCCGACGCGTGCGCAAGCGTGTACTTGACCGACGGATCGTTGAAAAGGACACTCTCCAGTCCAGGCTCAAAGTCCAGCAATAGACGGGCACCCTGTTCGGTCGTGACACCTGCAGTCGTCGTGAAGACGATGCGGTCGCACACGCCGGGCGCGAGCAGTTCCAGCGTTAGATCGTCTTGCAGGTGCAAGCCGCCCACGGTCACCATGTCAGCCGCTTGGAGTGCGCCGAGTTGCACGGACGCTCCGGTTGCGGGAATGGTCAGGAGACCGCCGACACCGCAGCCGTCTGGGATGATCAGCGTGCCGGCTTCTACCGTGACCGGGCCGGTGTTGGTGCTGAGGGCGGCAAGCGTTAGGCTGCCGCTGCCGAGCTTATGCAAACCGCCGGGGCCGCCGAACGGCCGCGGGATGGTGATGTCGAAGGTCTGTGTGTCGAGGTGCGCCTGCTTGTCGGCATTGACCGTAAGTGGCACCGCGCAGGTGATGAAGGCGTCGGTGGAGGCGCGCGCCTGAAGCGTGCCGCCGTCGAATTCCAATGCGCCGCGCGTACCTGCACCGGTGATTGAGTAGGCTTTGACAAGCCCGCCTTCGCCGATCGTGAGGAAACCGTTGTCGGCTGCGGTGGCGGCGATCTGCAATTCATTTGTGGGGGCCTGCATGTCCAGCACTCCGCCAGCGCTGACGATAACGCGCCCCTCGGTGTAGGGGTTGGTGTTGGCGCCTTGTCCGGCAGTTGCGTTGCCCTCGGTGCCGATGCGGAAGTGTTCTTGGCCTCGCTTGATGACCTGCGCGTTGTTGGTGATGATCAACGTGCCGAGCCCGTTTTGTCTGGCGACCGATCCCCAGTTGTTGAGGATGAGGGTTGCGTCATCCAGCACCATCACACTCGGTACGTTGGGCGTCATGGGCTGATTGAAATCCGAGGCGGCATTGCGGTTGCCCAGAATGAATTCGGAACTGACGGTCACGCTGCTCTTATTGCGGATGTGGACCGGCGAGGCCACGTTCAGGGAGCGGTAGCGCGTATCGGTTCCACAATAACCCAAGCGCAACCCGCCCGCGATCGTGAGTGTGGTGTTGTCGAGGATTATGCCGGCGTGTGCGGTGCCGCTGTTTCCTGAACTCGCGACCTGAACGCTGCCGTTGGCTATGGTGATGACGGAATCATAGGCGGTCAGCAACCCGTCGCCGCTTTGATGGCCGACAATCAGACTGCCGCCCATGGATGTTGAGCCCACCTTCAGCGTGGCATTGCTCAGTGCGAGGGTTCCGTGCCCGGGGGCGGCATCGCTGTTGTAACTCACTTGGAGCGTGCTATTGCGGACCTCCAACTCCGCGCCGTCCGTCACGTTGAGTTGGCTGGGCGTTAGCGTGTTGTTCCCCACACGGACTGGGTTATTGATGGCCTGCACGAAGAGTTTCGAGCCGGTTCCCGCCACATCAAGTGTGCCTCCGCTGTTCAGATGGACCTGGCCGGCAGGATCCAGCAATCCACCGGCGATGATGCGTATCGCGGCACCGTTGGAGACGGTCACCGTACCGTCGGGCCGGAAGGGGACGCCGTCCACGGTCAGAGATGCACTTTGGTCGACGTACAGGTTGTTGAAGGAAGGCACCGCGCTATTCACGGTGGCGGCGACTCCCGCGCCGGTGACGAGCGCGCTGTTGTTGTACGGCACATGCCCGTTGCGCCAGCCGTCGGCATCGGTCCAGTTGTCGTGCGCGAGCGACTCGAAAACCTGATCCGCGTCGGGCAGGGCCGAGGCGCCCACATAGGTCGGCATGCCGTTGGTGTAGAGTAGAGCGGCTTCGGCCTGCGTCAGGGTGTTGTCGAAGATCATCAACTCGCCCAAGAAACCTTCGTAAGGGCGGCTTTCGATGCCGTACGGCAAATTATTATGTTGGTTGCCGAGCAGGATGGTTTGTCCGTCATGCGGGATGATCAGCGAGTTGATTTCTAGATTCAGTTGACGCTGCTCGCCGTTGACGTAGACGGTGAGGCTCTGGCCGGTGGTCGCGCCGTCGTACGAGAAGACGATGTGTTGCCACGAATCCAGCGCAGGAGCGCCGGACGAATATTTGGGGTCGAGACCGAAAAAGCTGGCCGCGCGTGACTCGGTGGAGGCGTGGTTGAGCGAACAATTTTGACGGGATTGGCCTTTACGCATACCCCAGCAGACCACGGTCGGCTCGTGGTTGGCGCGGTTGCCGGACCAGACCCACATCGCGGCGGCCCATGTGTTGTTTTTGACGATGCCTTCGGGAGCCGATGGCCCGTGCATCGCCTGAGAGGAAGCACCGTCAAAATAGAGGGCCTGTACCTCGGCCAGCAGGTCGTTGCGCGGCGCGTTGCTGACCGCGACGCCCGTACCGGCAAAACTGCCGACTTGCGAAACGAACGTGTCGGGCGTCAGCGCCTCGATGGTTTCACGGCTCAACCAGACGATGAGGTCGTCGCGTCCCGGCAAAGGCGGGGCAGAGGGTGTGGTCTCCTCAAGCGTATAGAGCGTGCCGTTTTGCGTGACCATCCAGCCGTCAGGGATGTTGACGGCGTTCTGGGCGAGCGTACCCAGTGGTGCGCTGTCAGTTTCCAAGAAGGGATACGTCTTCCCCGGCAGCAGGGTGATGCCTACGGGAAATGCGATCGTTGCCTGAGCGCCGAGCACGACTGTAGCGCCGGTCAGATTCAGGCGCGGCAGGGAGACGCCGGACGGATCAGAGCCGAAGACGAGGGTACCGTCGAGAGCCAATGCGGAGGCTGTTGCAGGCGCGGGGTTGGTCAGGCCCTCAAAGCGCAGCGCCGCGCCCGCCGCGACGGTGTAATCGGTGGAGGCCGCCGCGTCGAAGAGTGCGAGTGTACCGGCCTCAACGACCGTGGGGCCGGTGTATGAGCCGGGGATGCGTAACGTGCCGGCACCCAGTTTAGTGAGCCCGCCGCTGCCCTGAGGCGCGTGGAACTGGAGGAAGGCGAGGTCTTGGCCTGCGGTGTCGAAACGTGCCTGCTTGCCTGCGGAGAACAGGATCTGCACGTTGCCCGACACGGCCATGGGACCCGCTCCGACCGGGACGAGGTAAGTGCCGCCGTCAAAATGCAGACACCCGTTGGTACCGCTGCCGCCGATCAGGGCCTGCGGACTGAACGTACCGCCAGAGAGCCAATAGTCAACGGTCGCGTCGGCGTTCCCGGCGAGCCGCAGCGCGCCAGCCGATTCGACCACGCCGTCAAGCTGCCTGAATTCTGTCACCGAGCCGGGGCCGGGACCGATGGCCAGTTCGGCCTGAGAGGTCAGCCGTGCGTTTGCCCCTTGCTGGTGGTAGATGACGCGGGAGTTGGCGCCACCGGCCATCTGCATGTAGGTGCCGTTGGTCGTAATCAGTTCGATCACGCTGTTGATGTTGGTGACCGCACACACGCCGTCTGAGTCGTTGGCGAGCAGGAGGCCGCGGTTGGAGGCGCCGGCGCTGCGCGTGTAGGAGATTTGCGAGTCCGTCAACGTGACGACACCGGTTGACGAACCGACTTCGCAGATGTGCAGGTGATCGCCGCCGTGAGTGGTTTTGATGAGCGACGACCGCGTCATGTTGATCTCGGCATAGGAACCGGGTATGCGTGCCGCGACCAGTCGTCCTGATACATTGAGCGTGGCGTCGGTCATGCTCAGCGCGCCGCGTCCGCCGTTTTCGCCCACTCGGATTTCGGTGATATTGGAAGTGGTATCGTTCAGTGTCAACGCGCCGTCGCCGCCGGCTTCCGCGCCGATAAAAGCGAGACCGGCCACGGACAGCGTAGCGGAATCGGTGACGGAGAGGGTGCCTGTCGAGCAATGACCCACGCGCAACGTGTCGGTGCCGGTCCGGGCTAGAGTAAGCGAGGCACCGCTGCCGAGGGTGAGTCCACCATTGTTTTCAATTCCCAGATTGAACAGGGCGGGCAGGGCGCTGGACGCTGTGACGTCATGATGCACCAAGGCAATGCCGTCCGCCACCGGGAGGGCACCCCATGTGGCCGCGTTCTCCCACGTACCGTCTTGGCGCGTGATGAAAGGCTGCACGTCGGTCAGGCCGGAGAGCGGGACGCCGTTGGTGCCTTGGGTGTAGATGTCGAGGATCTGCGCCGCGCTCAGCGCGCTCATCCAGGTGGCGACGTCATCCAACCCCCAATCGGGGATTCTCGAAATTTCAGGCGAGAGCTGCGTGTTGCGATGGCTGGTTGTCTCGCCGACCCCGTAGTCGCCTGAGGAACCGCCGTCAATCGGTTGCTTCTTGGCGATATACTCGCCGTTCAAGTAGATCAGGAACGAATCACCGTCACGAACAAAGGCAAAGTGGTTCCATTGGCCGTTTTTGAATTTTGTGGCGACGGCGTTCGCGTCGATCCGTTCACGCGTCGTCGCTGTACGCGTTGCGAAGAAGGCGCTGAACGTCTTGTCGTTGCGGCAGTAGAGTTGGAAGCCCGGGGCTTCGGCCGCGTTGTTGTTGCGTCCGCCCTTGGAGAAGAGCCGGAAGTTGTCCATCGTGTCCGAACCGCCCCAAGTAAACCGTACCCAGAACGAGAGCGTCCAATTACTGGTACCGGGCTCGGCGCCGAAGTGGTAGGTGTCCGGGGCGCGCAACTCATTTGACGGATTGACGACGCACGACCCGAAGCCGCTTTGGCCCGGTCCGAAAACGCCGGTTCCTGTAATTGGCATCACGCCGGTGACAGGCGGCAGCGAGCCGTCAAGCGGGTAATAGAGCGTCGGAGCGGGAATCTGGGCCGAAAGCGAACAAGCGGTTACCGCACACAAGCATACCATTCTCAACGTCTTCATAGACACTCCTTGCCGTGTTCAAGGTTGGTGATTAAAGATTTACGTCTCGTGTTGAAGATAGCACAACGTCGCAGAGCGAACAACCCTTGAAACGTACGGGTTTGGCGCGAAACGGTGTTCACGCGACGTAAATCCGGCGCATGCGCGGACCGTCGAATTCGCACAGGTAGATGCCTTGCCACACGCCCAGATTGAGGTGGCCGCAGGTCACGATCAGATGCAGCGAGCAGCCCATCAGGGAGGCCTTGAGGTGTGCGGCGGAGTTACCTTCGGCGTGTTTATAGAAGGGTTGCCGTAGCGGCACCATGCGATCGAGCTGCTGGAGCATGTCGTTGACCACGTTCGGATCGGCGTTTTCGTTGACCGTTATGCCGCAGGTGGCGTGCGGCACAAAGACCGTGACTGTGCCGTCCGAGACGCCTAACTTTTCTACCGCCTGCTGGACTTGGTTGGTGATGTTCACAAACTGTTCGCGTACACGGGTCGGAACTTCAAAGTACGTCATGCCGGGGTCCTTTCTTTTTTCGCGTTACACAACGTGGCTTACGGGGCTGTTGCCGCCGTCTTGCGGTTTGCGTTGAAGCGCGTCTCATACATTGTCGCGCCGATCTTGCGCGCCGCTTCAACCAACTCGGGGTAGGGCTGGTCGGTGACCGTCAAGAAACCGATTTGATAGTTTTCGCCGTCGAAACGTCCGGTCAATGCCTGGTCGCGCCATTGGAACCAGTGGGTACCGACATACCGCGGATGGCGCAGGCATGACTCGACAAAAGCGACATAGCACGCGGCGCGTTCCGCTTGATCTCGGGTAGAGACCAAACCAGTGTGGAAGAGGCCGCGGTCGAGTGCGCCGAAGTGGAATTCGCCATTGATCATCGGCTTGTCCACACAACCTTCCGGCAGGTCTTTGTCCGCTTGCCGCCGATAGATGTTCACGCTTACGACATCGCAATACTTTGCAGAGGCGCGGTAGACGCTCGGCGCACCCCAAGCAATGCGGCAGCCGAGGTAGAGCTTGTCCGGCGCGACCGCTTTGACCGCGTCGCGGATGACGCGGAAATATTGCTCGGCGATCTGGGTGTGAAATGCCTCCAAGTCCGCGTCGCAGCGTTTTTCAGAAGGTTTGTTGGTGCTGGCAAGGAAGGCGTCCCATGTGTCGAAACCGGTGCCCCATGCGGCGTTCAGTGCGGCAACAGTCGGGTACCGGCCGACCAGCCAGTCGCGGAAGGCGATCTTGGCCGGTTGCGTGGCAGGCGAGCGCAGGGCGCTCAGCGCCAGGGCGCGGTCATCCCCGCCCCAAGACAATTCGTTGTCCACAAAATACCCGATGCACCACGGATCGCTGACTGTGCCGGGCTTCTGCTGGTCACGCGCGCGCTGCTGGATGCCATCAATAAACTCGCGCGCGAATGGATCGGGGAACTTTCCCCACCAGCCTTCGGATCCCTCGATGCGCGGGCCGCTGGTGTTCAGACATACGGTGTAGGGCGTACGGCGCTGGAGATAGACTCTAGAGTCGGACCAGTTGGCCACGGTGTTCAGCCCCCAGGCGCGGATACGGCGGTGTGCCAGATCGACATGCTGGTCGAACCAGGATTCGCCATATTTGCGCAGCAGATTCGCCCCGACGAAATTAAAGGTTCGGAAGTTCCCTTTGTCCTTGTAGAAGCCATGCGGCGCCCAGTAGGCCGTGCCGTAGAACTTTTCAAACGGCGATCCCTTCTCCGGCAGCCACGTGAAGTAGTTTTCGCGATGCGGGATGCCGGTCTCGGCACCGTGCCGTACGCAATCGACACCATGCGAGAAGAAGAGCCGCCCGTCGGGGTCTACCAGCCACCATGTACCGTCGACTTTCTCGGTGCGGAAGTGGCCGGTCGCCTTGAGCTGCGGTCCGCCGGTCCATCCGCCCCAGGCGTTGCGGTCTGTGGCAGGTCCTGCGGC
>DAOTMQ010000012.1:12149-19381 GCA_035450385.1 Kiritimatiellia bacterium
ACGATAAAAGCACAGGACAAACGATAGTGTTGCATGCGGAAATGATGGCACAGAGACGCTTCCGAATCAAGCGGAGATACTAGCTCTTCCCTCTGTCTTTATCCCTTCTCCGCTGTATCATCATGATGGCCGAGATTACACAGAATGCGCCGACGATTAGCAGACGAATCAGGCGGGAGGAGGAGGGCGGAGACGCGGCGGACAACGGCGTGTCTGCCGCAGGGTTCGCAGAGCCAGAGCTTGCGGTAGCCTCGCGGGGCCGCGCCAACAGTTCGGCCTCGGTCACGCGCCCTGCGATCAATTCCTTGACCTGCTCGGGCGGCAGGGTGCGGAGACGTTCGACGCGCTCGACGGCGGCCGCCTGTGTCCGCGCGCGCGCCTCGAGACGGGCCGGGAAGTTGGCTTCCGCCTTTTCTCGGGAGTCGAGCATCCCATAGGCGAGTATGTCGCCGTTCTCGGAGGATTCGACCAAAGCCTGCGCGGCGGTGGCGGTGAGGAGCAACAACAGGGTCAGCAGTGTCCGGTACATGGTCATGGTTGTCCCCCCGGCTGCACTTCCTGCCAAGCGATCACACGCGGCATCGCGGGCGACACGGGTAGATAGAGGGAGATGTTCACAGCGTCACGGCTGTAAGAGCCCAGCCGGATATCCCAGTTGAACTGCACAGAACGAATGTAAATGAGGGCCTCATCGCGGCAGACCATGGCGCCGTTAAACCTGCATTCCCCGATCCTGCCCATCGTAGCGTGATTGTTGTACAGTACCGCATCAATCTGCGTGATGTTAGCGTTTTGGGCATTTTGTTGGATGACCCAGTCGCCCACGGAGCTTTGATAGTATGTCCGGGGTGTCGTTGAAGTCGGCTCGTGTTTACGCGTTCTGTCGTTATATTTGTATTCGATCTGCCTGCCGCCATCGTTGGCTGCGTAATCCCCACCAAAGACACTGGGGTAACCTATCGAGGCGTCGGACGGATCACAGGCATACTCTCTCACCCAAGGCGGGGTAATGTACTTTTCAACGCGTTCCATCCAACTGGAAGCCGTATAATCACCGATCACGATATTGCCTTTGGCGGCCAACCCCAGCATGTCTTTCCCTGCGTTCTTTTGCGCGGTTTGCTCCGGATGAGGGTCGGGCTTGGGCCAGCTCGGCGGATCGACGTAGGTGAGGTCGCCGATGATATGGATGTTGCGGCCGGAGTAGATGGTACCTTGGCCGGTGACCTTGCCTTTGATGATGACATCGCCCTCGACAACGACGGGGCCGTTGATGCGGATCGGCTTGTCGGTGCCGTCCAAGACGAGGCACCCCCTGTCAGCCCCGTTGGTCAGTCCAGAGGGCCCCGGGCCGTCGAAATAGGCGTCGACGAGCGTTCGGCCTTGTTGCCTAATAGTGCCGCCTTCATGCGCCGCGATTTGCTGGTAAAACTGCAGGTCGCCCAAAAACGGCATGGGCAGTGGCTCCTGCTGACCGTGCAATCGCCTGCGTATGTCTTGCGGCTTGTCGTCGTAACCCATTGCCCAGGCGTTGCCGCCTTGGTGAGTGGGCGATGTCGGACGCCAGCGAGTGTCTTTGCGGTCCCAATAGTCGTTCAGCGAGAGGAATCTGGCGATGCCGTTGATCGATCCTTCCCATCCCAAATCGTCGTTTGCGGCTGCGTAGGCGTAGCCGTTGATCCAGGATTGCCCGTCCAGATCCAAGTCCCCGTTGGCGCGGATGTCGCCGTTTGCCGTGACGCCGCCGCCCATGAACCACCCGTGGTTGTTGATGAAGTAAACGTAATCGAACACTCTGGAGCGGTCCATGGCATACCGGACGGTCTCTTCGATCACGCGGGTGACGGGCACGTTCGCTGGAGATCTCGCGGAGGCGGTGGCGCGCAGGGTCACATCGGCGGTCTGGTTGATGGCGACGATCGGGGAGCGGTCGACACCGACAATGGAAACAGAAACCTGACAGCCGTCGATCGCGGCGTTCTGTATCATCTGATTGTTAAAACCGCCGGTGCCGATGGACTGAGGGCTGAAGGTGTCGAACCAGGCGAGTATATTCAATGTGGAGGGCGAGCTATTGAAGTAATTGACGAAGGCGGTTTGCGTTTCTGCCTTTTCCCGGTCGAGCGCGGTCTGGGCGCTGAGTCGGCAACGGGTGACAGTGGTGTGGATGCCGACGGTACGGGTCGCGTTGAGGGTGAGGTGCAACGCGCCGCCGACAAGGATACCTGCGGCCAACAGGGCGCAAAGCACGAGCGGCAGGGCGAAGCCGTGTGAGGAGTGAGCATTCATAGCTGGCCTTGTTGTGTTGAGGGTGGTTGTTTCGGGGTTGGTTGCCAGTTCGATGCGGCCGGTCAGGGATTCATGATCTGCACGACCATCTCGTCTTGATGCGTGTACATGCGGGAGCCGATCTGGAGGGAGAGGTCCAGGCTTACCATCACGATGCCGGGGTCTGAATCAAACGAAAAGACCTCGTCTGACCTGAACGCAATCCTTCCGGCCGTCAACCAGCGTGCGTTGCCGCGGTCCGCCCTGATTCTCCGGTTGTTCACGGTCAACCGGTTGGGCGGGCCGCGTCTGGGCTTGAATCGCAGGCCGCGGCCCTTGCCTTGCGCGTTCGGATTCGGGATTTGGATCTGGGAGAACTCTGAGTTCATCAGGCCGCCCTCTCCGGACGCGCCATCGTCGACGTGGTAGAGCAGTTTTTCACGCAACGAGCGTGACTGCAGCGAGAGTTCGATGTCGGCCACAGTGGCTTCGAAGAGCCGGATCGACGCCACAAGTGTAGGCAAGCCCATGGCGATGATCAGGCTGGTCAATGCGGTCACAAACAACACCTCCGTCAAGGTGAATCCCCGTCGGAAAGATGTCGGTGTGGCATGAGTGGCAGTCATGGTAATCCCTCCTGAGAATCAAGGGGCGTTACGGAAGTCGTTTCGGCCGATACGGTGCCTTTCAAGCCTGTACGGCTGCGGCAACTGACTCCAGACGCCATCCGGCTGTCGCCACGTCACCTGGGTCATGATCTCCCAACTGTTGATGGGCGTGCCGGTCGGGCGCACGGAGAGGAAGAAAAAAAGATCATTGGTCGACACCCCCGTGAACGCCGCCGCTCGCGTCGCCGGAACCCAGCCCCACCTGACCGGGAAGTCGGCGGGGTCGCTGGCGTTGGTGTCAAACCACTGGGTTTGACGGTTGAAAACATCCCACGCGACATCAAACGCGAAGGTGTCCGCCGCCAACCGACAGCGCATGTGGGCGGCGCTACGGCGGCAGAAGAGCAAGGCTTCGAACAGAACCAGAATCAGCACTAAGCCGATGGATGAGGTGAAAACCAGTTCCACCAATGAAAACCCTGACCTACGGGAGAGCCCGTGGCGGCAACCATTGTTCGAGTCTGTCGACCAGTTCATGATCAGCGATTCCGATTAGAAATCATCTGGAACTTCAATGCGGATCGTGCGCGCGCGCGCGTCCCTGACCTCCGGATCACCCGGTTCCCTGTCATCGAGGTCGCTGCCGTGCAGCGTTCCGGGATCCGAGAAGAAGGGGATTTCGAAGCTCACGCCACAAGCCGGGCACTCAGAAGAGAGTCCGGCCATGTCTGCCGGTGCTTCAATCTCTTGGCGGCAGTTCTTGCAGAAGAAAGAGAGCATCCGTTTGGGCGATAAGGTTTTGGACTTGGCCTCATCTTCTGGTACGAAACCCAGCGCCGCCAGATCGATCCGTATCGTCTGGCCGCCGCGCGCCTTCTGTTCGGCGAATGTGGCTGCGGGGGATGGCTCCGAGGTGGCGGGGGCAGGGGACGGAGACGGAGATGCGGACGCCGGATCCGCAGACGCGGGCGGAGTGCCGGGATCGGCCGCCGGAGATGCTGGAGACGCCGCCGTTGAAGGAGGCGTCGGAGTAGCGGACGCGGCGGCGGGCGGGACAGTCGGCGCGGGCGGGGACTGCAGGGCCGGCCCGTGCAGGGTACCCGCCTCTGATTCCGCCGGAACGGTGATGGATGCACCGCAAGCCGGGCAGCGCGCCTCGATACCTACGGCAGCGCGGGGCGCTTCGATTTCCTGCTTGCAATTTTTGCAGCGGAAGGAGACGGCATTGGAAAAATCCTCCAGTTCGGCCTGCGTGGGGCCCTCTTTCGGAAGCACGGTGACCAAGTTGTCGGGCGGGGGAGTGACAGCGTTCCGGGCGGCGTTTACGACCCTTGCGCGCAACGTGTGATGCTCACCAATGAGAATGGTTTCTCCAGTTTGAGGATTTTTCATGCGTCTGGGCTTGCGTAGGACCACGTCCAAACGACATATTCCCGGGACCGTGAACCCACCGTCTGCCGCCTCACGGTAAGCAATGCGCGTGAGTTCATCCAGTATAAAACGGGCCTTTTTCTGGGTAATTTCAGCATTAGCGGCCAACTCGCGGATCAGCGAGGCCTTGGTATAAGAAGTTTTTTTCATTGCAGACGCTCAAACGAGGGATTACACTCGCATGTGTCTGATGCACGTATCGTGCCAAACCGAGTTTTTGGGGGAGCTTGTTTGGCACTGATTTTGCTACTCAACTCTCCGGTTAGGAACGTTCAATATGGCGATAAAATTCTGGTTTGGAAAAAGAGGGTTGGACGCCGCGCCGTTCAATGCTGCGGGACAGTCGGCGGACGACGGGGTGTCCGAGATGGCTGTGGCAGATGTGGCCGTGGTGGATGACCGGTCGGACGATGGTGCCGTCGAGGGTGGCGCACCTCTCCAAATCGATGGGGCGACTCTGCCTGCGGTTCAGCCGATTGAAGATGAGGCCGAGCCTGTTGTTGCGGCACCCAAGGCCGCGCCGATGGCGCTGAAGACGGTCGGCGATGCGGTCCCTCCCCTGCGTCTGGCTATGCGCTCTCCTGAGGCGGCTACTTCTGCGTCCGAGACCGCTCCGGCGTCCAATGGCATCCTCAAGGTCGTTTCAAAGGAGTCGCGCCCGACGCCTACGCTCAAGATCGTTTTGGAGAAGTCGCGGCTGACACTTGCACCCTCACCCACGCCCAGGGCTGTTCCAGAAAAGCTGCAAGGGCCGCAACCTGCGCTTAGGGCTGCCCCGGAGGAGCCGCAGGAGCCGCAGTCCACGCTCAGGACTGTCCCCGATGAGCCGCGGGAGCCGCAACCGACACCCCAGACGGTCCCGGAGGAGCCGCAACCTGCGCCTGCGGCTGCGCCCGAGGTGACGACGTCCAAGCCGTTCTTTTCGCTGCGTGTGAAGACGAAATCGGCAGCATCTGCCACCGGCGCGGCCACGTCGTCGTCGGGGTCCGCCGCCTCTGCCCCTGCTCCGAGTGAGTGGGTGCGGCCCAAGCCCGATCAGCGCACGCTCTACTACCAGTTGATGGACGGGTTGTATGATGCGATCTTGATCCTGGACGATCAGGGCCATGTGGTGGATGTCAGCCGACGGGTCACCGAAATTCTCGGGTATTCACGCGAAGAGACGTGGGACATGTCGATCGGAAAGCTGATCCCCGGTATGTCACGGCAGATGTTCGAGCACCTTAGGCGCAATCTCAAGGATAAACATCAGGTTTTGATTGACGCGCGCTGTTTTCGCAAGGACGGCACCTCGTTCGCGGGCGAGATCGGGGTCAGTACGCTGACTCTGACTCGTGCATCCAACATGGTCTTCGCAATCCGCAATGTGGAGCGGCGCAAGAATGTCATGGATGAAATGCGGCGCGGCCAGGCCGCTTTTGAACTGTCATTTTCGCCCTGTTTCGTGTGCGATATCGACGGCTTTTTTCAGGTGGTCAATCCGGCTTTGCTGGAGGCGTTCGGCATTCCGGATGTCGGACAGGCGAAACGGGTGCGCTTTGTGGATCTGTTGCCCGATGCAGCCAGCCTTTTCCTGCGCGCGGTGTGCGGCGATGAGGTCCGCGAGACGCTCAATGTCTCTGTGGCCAACGGTATGGCCGTTGCGCTGGAACTGGCGTTGGCGCCGCTCAAGAGCGGGCAAACGGTGACCGGCGTCGCAGGCTCAATGCGTCAGCCCGGCTGAGCATCCGGCGCACGCCCCGCGCCTTAGTCGCTCCACTTAGTCGTTTTACACTTAATCGGTTACGCTTAGTCTTCCAAACTTAGTCGATTGCGCCAGCGACGAAGACTAGGTGTAAAGCGACGAAGTGTTTGGACTAAGAAGACGACTGGGTGTGGAGACTAAGCATCTCGGCAACAATCGCACGCGCAGCGGCGCACGGGTCGGTCGCCGCGAGGATCGGCCGCCCGACCACCAGATGGGTGGAGCCATCCGCCACCGCCTGCGCCGGTGTGGCCACGCGCTTCTGGTCGCCTACGTCTGCGCCAGCGGGACGCACGCCCGGAGTTACGAGCAGAGCGTGCGGCCCCAGCGCCGCGCGCATGGCGGCCACTTCACGCGGCGAACAGACGATGCCGTCAGCACCGTTGCCGCAGGCAAGCTTTCCCAGCGCCTCGACCTGTGCCGCCACCGAACGGGCGATGCCGAGATCGTCCAGATCGGACTGGTCAAGACTGGTCAGGATCGTGACGGCCAGAATCTTCGGGGCTCCGGCACCTGCGGCGAGCGCGGCGTTCTTTGCCGCCTGAATCATCGCTTTACCACCGGCCGCATGAATGGTCATCAGGTCCGCGCCCAGCGAGGCACCGACGCTGACCGCGCGTTCCACGGTGCGCGGGATGTCGTGCAGTTTGAGATCGAGAAAGACACGTTTGCCGCGGTTTTTCACTGCGCGTACCACATCCGGTCCGACCGCGCTGAAAAGCTCCAGCCCGATTTTGTAAAAAGAGACTGCATCTCCCAACCGGTCAATGGTCTGTTCAACCTCAGTCGTGGAAGAAACATCCAGCGCAACAATCAACTCAGCCATCTATCCATCCTTTTTTGTTTGTACGGCATATTAAGCCATAATTGTCCGCCATCGGCAAAAAAAAAGTGTGTCGCGGTGAAAACAAAACTGGCCAAAAAAAATGCCGTGCTAGGCAATAACAATTTTAATCAATCGTTTAACATGCTGAAAGGCGCATTCGAAAAGCGGAGAGGCCGCTCGCAGGCGTCAGAAAGGTGGGGACATGAACAAGAGAACATAGATAACACTTTTCGGAACGGTCATTGTGGCGGGGCTGCTGGCGGTTGTGCCGGCGCGCGCGGATCGTGTGAGCGTTGGTTTGGGCGTCAGCAACGGCGGCGGCTTTTTTGCCCTCGGGATCAACAGCGGGAGAGGG
>DAOTMQ010000012.1:19481-26011 GCA_035450385.1 Kiritimatiellia bacterium
GTCTTGAAGTGGCATTTGCTGGTTTTGAGGAGCACCTCGGGACCGGCTTTCTTGACCAATTCAATGGCTGCGGTCTTGACCTGTTCCGAAGCCCCCTTGGGCATTTGGACACCGTGCGCTTCGCCCAGACGACCCAAGCTACGCAAGAAGGCTTCGCGCGCCAGCACGGATGCCGCCGCGACCGCGATGTCTGATTCGGCTTTGTGGCGCTGTTCGAGCTTAATCGAGCGCCCTTTCTTCATCAGTGCCCGCTTGATCACCTGCTCGGCGCCAAATTGGTCGGCCACGGCACGCGGACAATCCGGCACGTTTTCCAGCAGGTTTTCGATACAGCGCGCGTGCGCCCAAGCCAGCAGTGAGTTGACGTTGCGGAACTCGGCGTAGAGCCGGTTGTAGGCCTCGGGACCGATGGTCACCATGGCGAAACGCTTAGGCCCCAGAAGTTTGCGCGTCTTGTTGCCGATGAAGAAAACCGCTTTGTCGGTGAGCTGCTTACAGTCTTTAACGCCAATTTCCTGCATGGCGTGGGCGAGGTCAGGATCGACATACACTGCGCAGGCTACCAGCGGTCCAAAGAAATCGCCCTTGCCGCTCTCGTCGATGCCCATGTGCGGGGCTACGAGGTCTGGGTTGAGCACCTCTTCGTACCCGAGGGTTGCGGACTGCAACACGTTGGGTTCAAGGAAGAAGAGAACGAAATCCTCTGCACCTTTCCCCTGCACTAAGCACTTGCCGCTCTTGTACAGGTTGACCACGCAATCCTGTGCCTCAACCGCAATGATGGTGTGCGGCACCTGCTTCGGGCGGTAGTTGCCCATCTGGAGGAGGATTTTCAGCGTTTCCTGCTGCTCTTTGCTGAGCACGAACGTGTATGAATTCTTTTTTTCCATTGCGTATCGATTACAACACAAGCCTCCGTCCGGTTGCAAGCCGGAAGCGGCGGCAGGGTTCGATTCAACCGCGTTGAGTCGAACCCTGAAGGAGGATTTAGGATTTAGGAATTAGGAGTTTTCTCCTAGCGCGTGAGGACATCGCGGATGGCGCGGAAAACGGTTTCCTCGACATCGTCGGTAAATGGTCCGGGCTGGCCGTAGTAAATCATGCTGTCGTTCGCTTCATACCCGCCCTCTTTAAGAACCCTGAGCGACGGGATGTACGCCTGCACATCGTTGCAGTAGCCCGCCACCACCAGATTGTCGTCCGGGAACTCGCGGCGCGCCCGCAACGTGTAGTCGATGACGACCTCGCCGTTCAAGAAAAGGAAGGTCAGCGCGCTGCCGAAGCGTAACGCCTGAACGGTGTAGGGCATTGAAGTGACGGGGGCCCCGCGGCAGTAGGCTTCGAGCATCAGTTGCGCGCGCTTCTGTTTGAAGCGGTTCGTGTCCAGCGCCTCTTCACGCATGCGGACGAGCGGTACCGGCGCAAAAGCCAGGCGCGTTTCCACGAGCCGCATATTCAGCGGCCCCGTGACATCCTGCATCGGGCGGTTCATCACATCGCGCACGGCTGCGGCGAGGGCCTGCCCGTGCTGTCGCGCACATGCCTCGGTGTGGCGCGGCTCTGGATTTTGATCGGCCGCGCATCCTTGGATAAAGAACGCGGTCGCGCCCGGCCAGGTCGACTCCAGTTCCAGCATCGCAAAACCGGCGTAGTCGCCGTTGACCATGAGGTTATTCGCGGTCAGCGTGGTGCAGTGACAGGCGTAGTTGAAGACCACCGCGCGTACCGCGCCGTCCAGCGCGCACACGCGCAGAACCGGCACAGTGTGGTCCACCGGCGCGACCTCTCGCTTGCGGCGATTGATGGCGAATCCTGCGGTGCCGCGTCCGGTCGCCAAGCGGGCAGGCGCACGTGTCGCCATCGCCATGTCCACGGCGGCGATGATGCGTTCGGTCATCTCTCGGTTCTGCCGGATCGTCTGCTGCCGTTCCTGTGGCGAGAAGGCGTCGCATACGCTCAGAGTCGGCCAGATCACCGGACCGGAATGGGTGTGCGAGGCATTGAAGACGAGGTGCGCCCGCAGGACGCCGTGCCGCTTGTGGACGGTTTCCGCGACGACGTCCGTGATTTCGCGCGTGAGTCCGATCACATCGACCGTCACGAGCACGGCGCACTGTCCGGGATTTTCTTCAAAGGCCAGCGCCTTCGCCCAGATGCGGTGGAGCGTGCCGGTCGCGGGTGCGGAGCGGGCCGCATATCCCGCCAGCCAGACCGGCTGCTGCATGTCCGGCGTGATGTCGGCGCGCCCGATACCCACCTTGAGCATGCCCGGTTCGGCCGACACGCCGACAGCCGCACAGAAGATACATACGAGGCCCATCGCCTTTCGCACGCATGTCGCGACCGCGCGCCACCACAATGTGCCCGCCCCGTCCTGTATCTTTATCGCTGGCTGGTTGATGTTCGTGCTCATGCTGTCCCCTTCAATTCGGGTGGTGCAATCTGAACGAGGTCGGTGCGCGTATGGCCATTCTCTGTGACGCGCGCCAGCGTGTATACCGTACGGTCGGGCGCGACGGCAATGGAGTTCACATAGGTGGGGCGCCCGCCGTCTGGATAGAAGACGGGGCCGTGATCTTTGTAAATGCCATCAGGAATATCGTACGTCACCAGGTGCAGGTTCTCCACACCCTTGGCCATGCCCATCGCAACCTTGTTCAATCCCGCTACCCGTCGGCCCTGCTCGTAGACGGGGCCGCCCGTCAGGT
Organism: Kiritimatiellia bacterium; assembly: GCA_035450385.1. Lineage (GTDB taxonomy): Bacteria > Verrucomicrobiota > Kiritimatiellia > RFP12 > UBA1067 > DUPH01. The sequence continues at coordinate 22,190 of DAOTMQ010000012.1, forward strand.
AGTACAGCGTCCGCCCGTCAGGTCCCAGAGTGAACCCCAGATAACCGTAGCTGAACTGGTCGCCCATGCCGGAACGCCGGGACGGACCCGAGGTCAGCCGCTCCAGCACGTCGATGCGCGGTTGGCGCGGATCAAAGCGGAACAGGTATCCCGAGTTGCCGTGCACGCCATAGAAGACTTTTTCCTGCGGGTGCCAGATCACCTGACGCCAATGATAGCCCATGCAGCCTGAGTCGTGCGGCACGTACCGACCGAAATAATCTTTGCGCATGTCTTCGCCGACAAGCCGGGCAACTCTGTCCGCCCCCGGCTCGTAGTAAAAGATATCGCCTTCCGGATTGGTGAAGTACGCGACACCTGTTTCGGGGTCGATGGGGATGGAACGGCAAAGCACGCGGTAAGTAGTACCCGATCCGCTCTCTCCCTGACCGGAAACCGGTCCTAAGTTCCGCCATGTCCCGCTGGCGACATCAAAGCAAAAGAAGATCCCGACCGGCCATGTGATGCCGTATATCGCGCCGCGCCGCGTATCCATCCCCATGGCAAGCACCGCCTCGCCTTCTGGTGCTAAACCGAGGTCTTCGCACTGGCCGCTTTTCAGATCATAGGCCAGCAGATGCCCGCCGGGGTAGGGGTGATAGCCGGGGGGGACCTCGGTTGCCATTCGCTCCATGCCGTCTACCATGTTGTAATATCCGGCGTGGGTCGAGAAGTAGAGCTTCCCTTGATATTCGTAAAAGAGCACGTGGCTCTTGCCCTGCGGCACAGTCCGGCGGTCTTTTTCGCCGCACATTTCCGTCAGATCGCCGAGGCAGTCAATGGTATCGGTACGGGGATCGTAGCGGAAAACGCGACCGCCGAAATCGATCGATGTCGAGCAGAGCACATAGTACACGCGGCCGTCGCTGGCGATCGACAATCCGTTGTAGGTGTCATGCGCCTCTTTGAAGCCCGAGTTGAAGACGCGGGCAACGAGGCCCCGGCCGGCGTGTGATGTCGTTGTCGCGTGGATAGAAAAACTCTCGAATGAATCAGACATAATGTTTATCCAGTATCAAGGGTTAGAGGTGCGCGACGGTCGTCCCGGAGAAAACCGGGCGTTTGCCGACCGTCGCTTTGAAGATTCGCTCAGGCCTTCGCCAACTTGTCCGCGTGGGCGTGCAATTTCGCGACGGCGTCGGCGATGCGGTCCATCGCTGCGCGGTCGGCCAGTAGCACATGCTGCGGCAGCCAGACCAGCGTTTGGCAAATCCGGTCGTTTTCGGGGCACTGGTTGCGCGCCAGCCATGCGTCGTAATCCAGCTCGTCCGCCGTGTACATCCGCCGGAAGTTCTTGGTCTCAAAGGCGTGTTTGACATACGGCATCTTATTCAGCGGCGTATAGCCCGATGAGCAGGGGACGCCTTCTGCGGCGAGCGCCTTCAAAAAGGTCGAACGCGTGAGTCCGCCGCCGAACGCCTCGCTGTCGAACCTGAACGGGAAGAGGTGGAAGGCGGCACGCGTCACGCCGGGAGAGAAGCGGTAGGGGATGATCCCGGGAATCTCGCTGAGCCGTGCTTTAAGATACTCCGCGTTCTCATGACGCAACGCGGTCTCCGCCGGCAGGCGCTTGAGTTGCGCCAGCCCCATCGCCGCCTGATACTCGGTGTAGCGCAGCTTGGTGCCCAGCATGGCTGTGCCGGCTCCGACCACACCGACCGCCGTGCCGTAGGCGTTGCCATAGTTGTGATAGGCGTGACACCGGTCCATAAAGGCGTCGTCGTCACTGACAATCGCACCGCCCTCACCGATCGCGAGGTTCTTCGAGTTCTGGAAACTGTAGCATCCGGCATTGCCCAGCGTGCCGCACTTCTTCCCGTTGACCTCGGCCAGCCACGCCTGACAGGCGTCTTCGACCACATACAAGCCGTGTTTCTTGGCAAGGGCCGTGATGGCGGCCATGTCGGCGGGCAATCCCAAGATGTGCACCGGCAGGATCGCGCGGGTCCGCGACGTGATCTTGCTCTCGATTTTGCGGGGGTCGATTTGGTAGGTGGCGGGATCGATGTCACAAAACACCGGGATCGCGCCGTTCATCAGGATCGCCTGCGCTGTCGCGATAAACGTGTAGGGCGGCAGGATGACCTCATCGCCCGCGCCGATCCCGAGTTGGGCCAGCGCCGTGATCAGCGCGTTCGTTCCGTTGACCACAGCCAAGCAGCGCTTGGCGCCCACGGCTTCAGCCCAACGCTTTTCAAATTCTGTCACCGTGGCGGCCCGTGACCAGACGCCGCTGCGCAGGCACTTGAGGAATCCGGGTTCGTCATGTTCCGGTATCCAGCGCGGCCACGTCGGCCACTTCCCCCGGTATGCTTTCTCGCCGCCCAGCAGCGCCGGTAACCCGGTACCGCTCGATTGCGCCGCATGCGTAGGCCGACGCATCCAAAACGCGCCCGCCGAAAGTCCTGCCGTCTTTATGAACGTCCTGCGAACCATGGTTCACTCTCCTTTCTTGAAGCGTTGAGCTGCTCTTGATCTGTCATTATCACACACAGTGGCCGGAGATACCTCCGCCCATTCCGCGCCTGCTCAGGGCAGGCAATAATACAACACTTTTTCAACGCGCGCGGGCTCATCCCCCGCGATGGTGTGCCGCTCGAAAGATGCGTACCTCAGGTCATACATCTTCTTGCCGCCGTAAGAGAGCCAAACCGGCCCCGCGCTGAAACGGTCGCCGCCGGGTCCCTGCTTGCCCGCTCGGATCGTGACGCGGTTCAGCTTGGCGAGCCGCGCCTGATCGATGGGAAATGTGAGCACACATTCGTTGGTGGTCCCGGCCGGGATCGTGCCGAGCGGCTCGCCGTTGAAGAGAACCGGGCACGTACCGTCGACGCCCCGCACCTGCAAGGAGAGCGTCGCCGGTGCTGTCGCTTGGTACGTCTGCGGGCGTCCGTTCTCCACCAAGTAGCGGACCGTAGAACGACTGACCGTCTCGCCCTGCTTCGCCGTGAAGGCCAGCACACGGTCGCCGTCAAATGCCTGACGCGTGTCCAGCGTGCCGCACCAGCGCGACCACAATTCTTCGCGCCCGGTTTGCGTCAGTGTCACCGGCTTTTCGTCAAACACGGCGCTCATCTCCACCGCGCGGCCAAAGTCCAGCACGACGGCCTCGAATGTGATCTCGCCCTGCTGCACGCTGGTGGCCAGCGGCGAGACGAGTGAGATCGGCGTATCACCTTCGCGGCTGAAGTACGCCGTCTTTAGCGAGTTGCCTTTTACTTGAACGACGCGGAACCCCTGCGGCGTGCCGTCGATGTTCGGGCCGCTCCACCACGCGCCGCTCATCGCGCCGCTGTGATACACCGGAATGTCGCCCAAGCTCGTGGTGAATGTTCGATGCAGATGGCCACAGAATGCGCCCAGCACGCGGCGGCCTTGCAACAGCTCCGTCAACTGCTTGGCATCGCGCAGCGTCGATAGCGACTGATGGCAGAAGAGCAGGATCGGCCGGTCGGCCGGGATCAATTTCAGGTCCGCCGCCAGCCAGGCGAGTTGGTTGGTGCCCAACCGCTCCTGATACGGCAGCGACGTACCATCCAAAGCCACGCAATGCACCCCGGCCCATGCCCACGAATAGTAGGTCGGGCCAAACACGCGGCGGTAGAGTCCCTTGCCGTAGAAGGGATGTGACTTGTCGGGATTCGGCGTGTTGAAAGCCACATGCTCATGATTGCCCGGCAGATGGAAGAGCGGCAGTTCAAAGGCCGCAGCCGCCGTGAGGTACCGATCATACTGCTCCTGCGCCTTTTCGGGCGGCACCACGTCCACGCCTCCCACCAGATC
>DAOTMQ010000012.1:26111-29169 GCA_035450385.1 Kiritimatiellia bacterium
GTTTGTATCGAGAAACACCCTGCCTTCCGCGCCGCAGGCCATGCGGGCACAGAACGTCAAGACAAACAACACTCCCATGCTTCGTACGAGATTCCGCATCTGGACTCCTCTCCGGTTAAGTTCCCCGTGGTCAGTGCCGATTATGTGAGAGGGGGGAGAGAATGGTCAAGCCTCAAAGTAAAATAGGCGAATTTCAAAGGGACGCCGCCCCTCCGCGCGTGGCGCGGAAGGCGGCTCGCGCGGACGCTCGCCCTCCCGATCTATGATCCGGCTTGCGAAGCGCCGGGAGGGTCAAGCGTCTACTTGACCGGCGGCGGTCACGACGTCATCCCGTAAAAATCTCTGCGTCTCCGCGTCTCTGCGTTATCAAGAGGAGCAACGCTAGTTGTGGCCGGTTCAGTAACTGGCCGTGGTTGGGGCCCTCCTTACTTCGGCCCAAACTCCAAATGGTACAGGAGTTTCTTCCCAAAATTCGCCCAAAACGATGGGATGTCGGTATGATCGGTTTACTTGCGTATGGATCCACTTTCCGTTTCGGCAGTTCCTTTTTCTTTTGTGTGATCGACCTGCCGAGTCGAGACGACTTTGCCTTCCTTGATCTCCAGAAAGATGTCGATTTCCCGTTTCTCGCTGAATCCCATGCCGCCCATGAGGACCTTGCCCCTGCCAATGCGAAGAATCCCGGAGAACCAAGTTGCCTTGACGGGCGATTTCCACTGCGGGTTGACCTTGTCGAGCGGAATGGCTCCGGTTCGGGGATGTCCCTCCCGAAGAGCAACGAGGTACAGTTCGTCGTTCTCAATCTTCCATGTGCCGACATAGCCGCGCCAACAGGCTGTAGAGGGCGGCCTCTTATTAATAAACACTTTTGGACTGCCTGCCGGGAAGAGTGATTCGAGTGGGGTTGTGTAGAGGTCATTGGTGGTGCCGCCGTATACCAGTACCTCTGGAACTTGGGATGTAGCGAAAGCCGCGCTCCCTACCGTACAAAACAGGGCTGCTATCACAATCTTTTTCATTTTTACCCCCAATGTTGGGTGTCGTCGATGGCTAGACATGATCCATTATCATTTACTTGAGCCAAAAGACTTTCGGCGGTTTCAGCATCTTTGGTTCTAACCATAAGACGTACGCCAGTTGTCGTTTGCAAATAGGGGCGCATCCCACCGCAATCATCCTTAGCGATGAGGGCATCGATGCCCGCCATCCCAAGTTTCATCCTGGCCGTCTCCGCCTCAATCTCGCTTGGATAGGTCGCAACGCAAATGGGTTCGTCATTTTGCATGTTGTTGTCCTCCTATTTGCCGATGCACCACAGATGCTTTTCGCCACGCAGCAACAACCGATTTCTCAGCAATACCGGCGATGCCACGAAAACATCGTCAAACTTCGTCTGGTTCAATACGGTAAGGCCGTCGTCTTTGACGCGGCAGACATAGACATCGCCCTCTTCGCGGCACAGGTAGAACGTGTCGCCCGCCAACACCGGCGAGCTGTAAAAGACCCCCTTGCCTTTGGGCAGCATGGTCGACCATAGCTCGTTGCCGGTTTCTAGATCCAGGCACCACATCTTGCCCTTGAAATTGACAAAACAGGTCTTGCCGTTGAATGCGACCGGCGAAGCCCCGTCCGTGCCCATCCCGCGCTTTTCCCACAGGCGCGCGGTGGCGGTGATGTCGCCGCTGCCGCCGATCCTGACGCCCGCCACGAACTGCTCACGTCCGTACGGCACGACGGCGATACCCTGCTCCAACGTAGGCGAGGCGATCACGCGCCAGACCGACTTGTTCTCCGGATTGAAACCGCCGCACTGCCACAGCAGGTCGCCGGTCGCCGCATCGTTGCCTGTCAGGTGATCCGCTCCCCAGATCACCACGGTGTCGCGCCCCTCCGCTCGGACCACAAGGGGCGTGGTGTAGCTTTGGCGTGTTTCCTCGCGTCCCGGATATTCGCGTGCTTTCTTCCAGACTTCGTTGCCGGTCGCCGGATCCACAGCCACCACATAGGAGTTGCCCTCTTGCATGACCGCCACCACCAGAAGGCCGCCCGCCAGAACAGGACTGGTGCCGAGATCCCACCAGAGCGAGTCCTTGCCGTAGCGTTGCTGAAGGTTGGTCTGCCAGAGCAGGGTTCCCTTGAAGTCGAGCGCGGCCAGTGTTCCGCTCTTGAAGTAGACATAGACGCGCGTTCCGTCGGTCACTGGCGACGGGTTGCTGCCGCTGCCACGACGGTGACGTCCGGGGCGTTGCTGGCCCAGTTCCGTTTGCCACAGCTTTTTGCCGGTCGTCCACTCAAAGCAGACGGCGCAGTCAAGACCGTTGGTCCCCTCGCCGGCAGCGGCGGTCAGCACGATGCACTCACCCCAGACGAGTGGCGTCGAACAGCCCTTGCCGGGCAGGGCGGATTTCCATAGCACGCCCTCCGCAGCGGAAAATGTCACTGGATACGTTCCCGGCGCTGCGATTCCCGTACCCTCCGGACCGCGCCATTGCGGCCAGTTCGGCGTTTCCGCACCTAGCGCGATCCACGCTGCAATTGTGACACATGCACCAACGATAATCCGCCTCATCCCGCTCCCTCCCCGTCTCCATTTTTACACACAGGCGAACAGTAACAAACCGCACCCAGCGATGCAAGCGGCACATGAGGAGTTATGTTGTTTCGCACACGAAGGCACGAAGGACACGAAGGTTTTTTGGGGGGGCATGGCTCGGTTTTTTTATCCACAGATTAACAGATTACGCAGATTTTTTGGGTGGCTCTGTTCGGTTTTGTTTCTCACACGAAGGCACAGAGGCACGGAGTTTTTTGGGGGGCATGGCTCGGGTTTATTTAACGCAGAGCGCGGAGGTTGTTTTGTGGGTTGCTCCAGCCGCAGGTCGCGGGTCGAACGTCGCGGGTCAATCTCTCTTGTTGCGGCCACGCAGTGGTTTGCAACCGTGAGAGCAAAAGCGTTGCTCGGTTGTTTCATGCGGAGGCGCGAAGCTTGAGGGCGAGTGTCCTCACGAGCCGCCTTCCGCTACGCGGAAGGATGGGAGGGACGAGCGTCGCTCGTCCG
>DAOTMQ010000013.1:0-29073 GCA_035450385.1 Kiritimatiellia bacterium
GCCAACCCCCCGCGTTTGCGTAGTAGCCATTCGGTTGTCAGGAGCAGTGCCAGCAGGAGCAGCACCAGCGGATGATTCCAGAGCGCGATCTCACGTCGCTCCTGTACCGTGCCCCGACCTTCGCCGAAGGCCTCGGTCAATTCCGCCAGCCGGTCGGGCGTCACCACATGTCCACCGGTGCCTTTCGCCAGCGCCTCCAGTGTGTCGCGCGATGGACGCACCGTGCCCATTTCGATGGGACGCCGCGAGGCCGTCACCAGAATAGCGGTTTCGACCCGCTCGGGCGCGACCGTATCCAATCGCACCACCTCAAGGTCGATCGCGCCGGGCTGTGTTTGCGGCGGCAACGTGGTCTCGTAAAAACCGTGTGAGTCAGCGCGCGGCGTCAGAGTCGTGCGTGTGATTTCGTTTCCATCGGCATTGCGCAGCACCGCTTCGAGTCGCGCGTCGGCGACTCCCGAAAAATCTTCATTCAGCACGCGCGCCATCACGATTACCGGATCATCGGGACCGTACACCAGGCGGTCGGTTCCGGCGCGGAAACGCTCGCTTCCGGCACGCAGACGTTCACCCAATCCCCAACGCATGACCTGCCCCCAAAAGCGATGATGGCGCGTGTCGCCCGTACGGTATCGCAGACGCCAGGTGCGGTCAAACGCCAGCCCCAACACTTTGCCGCGTCCCACCCGTTGCGACACGATCACGGCGTGGCGCGCGCGATGCTGCATGACGGCTTCCAAATGTTCGGCCGCTTGACGTACATCGGTTAGGACCTGTTCGCGTTCGCCATCCTCGGGCAGTGCCACGGCCAGAACTTCGGCGCCCTGCTTCGCCGTCACGGGCAGCCGCCAGTCAAACGGCGGCAGTGCGGCCCACACCTCTTCATTTTCGGAGAGACTGCCGGACTGCACCATCACCGGGTGTCTCTGTCCGGTCGGCGTGAGCTGCAATCGGAACGTCGCTTCGGGCCCCTGCCAGTAATCGGCCCGCTCGCGCACTGTGAATGGTGCGAGCGCAGCGAGCGGCGAATCCGGCGCGAAGGCGTGCGGCATGGCCCGCGGTCCACCGATCAGCACCAGCAACGCGCCACGGTCGGCCACACAAGTACGGATCTCCTCCTGCACCTGCGGCGTCAGCGTCTGCGGGTTCAGGTCACCCAGAATGATCACGTCAAACGCGCGCCACTCTTCGCGTCCCTTCGGCCAGCCCCCTGACTCGGCGTCGCCGAACTTGCGCCCCGCCGAAGCCGGCGGCAACTCGACCGTCGCCCCGCCGGACACTTGATCGGGCTGAACCAGCCAGGACTGGAGATGCACCGATTTGTCGCGCCCGAAAAAGAGATTGCGCAAATAACGGAACTCCCAGCGCGGCGCGTGATCCACCAGCAGCACATTGATGCGGTCATCGCTGACCGCCACGTCGGCGCGCCAGACGTTGTTGTCGTCAAACAATTCTCCTTCGAGCGTTTCGGCTCGTACTGTATAGCACACTACGCCGTTGGTCGTCGGCTCATGCGCCAACCGGATCTCGCGTTGCCAATCGTCCGACGTAATCTTCCACTCCTGCTCTTCGACCACGTTGGTTTCGCACAGCAGCGCGACCTTGATCGTGCGGCCCGACGCACCGGTCGCCCGCACCGACGCGACCATCCGCACGCGATCTCCGAGGAACACCGATTCCGGCGCGGTCACATCGGCCAGTGCCACATCAAACGGCAACCGCGTGCCGCCGACCATGACGCCGCAAATGGGTGCTCCCTGCGCACCGAAGCGCCGCGTCACCGGCAACACTGAGGTGTCGGCGTTGTGCAGGCCGTCGCTCACTAGCAACACGCCCGCCAAGTGTTCAGAAGGAATCTCCTTGAGGACGCTTTCCAGCGCGGCTGTGAGGTCGGTCGCGCCTTGGAAGTGACGCTCCGCAAATGACAGCGTGCCAGTCGGGGCCAGACCGGCGTGCAGGTCGGCTTCGGTCGCCCGGGAGAGTCCGCGCCCGACAGTAAAGAGGCTCAGATCGTAACGGTTGCCCAGCGTCTCCAGGAACGGCACTCCGGCTACGACCGGCTGCGTCAACATCGCGCACGCCAGCGCGACGCGCGTGGTTTCGCAAAATGCGTTTACCTCCGCACGCGCCGTCTCGGGCAGGGAGTCCCAAAGCGCTCCCGCATCCGTCGCTGCGTTGGTCAGCGCGGTCTGTTGTTCCGCTCCGAGCGCGCCAACATGGGCCGCCCATTGCAACCGCTCAAGCGGTGTCCACTGCCGGTCCGTGAACCGCATCGAGGCCGACCCGTCTACCAGCACGGCGACGCGGCGCGTGATTCGTTTGTCGGTCGAGCGCACCAGCACCGGCTGCATCAGGATCAACGCCGTTACCGCCACTGCTGTGGCGCGCAGCAGCGGGATCAGCCTGCCCAGCCGTGGCGACAGTGCCTGGCGTTCGCGGCGGAAGCAGGCCAGCACGCACTCGACGCCGAGCCCCAGCATCAGGGCGGCCACCCACAGCGGCCACGGACAGGCGTACGTCGCCACGCGGCCGATAAGCTGCAACAGGAACCACGCCGCCGCCACCGCCGCGAACGCGCGCGGCAGAATCACCGCCAGACGCGGCAACCGCGCGCGGAAACGTTCGGTCAGCGTCCGTACGCCGAAGCTGATCGCAATCGCGATCACCATCATCAGCGCCACCAACCACGTGGCGATTTCTGGCGGCAACAGATCTATGCGCACATCATTCATCGTTAACTTTTTTGCGGGGCGTGCTCTGCTCCGCCCACCTCCTCGCCGGTCTTGCGCTGGATGCAGATCCAGCGTGTCAGAAACGCCTCCAGAAGCAGGAGGACGAACAGTACGAGTGCCGGGATACGCCACAACTCACGTCCGAAGGTTTTGCCGCGCAGCGCACTCCGCAAGTCATCGAACGAGCGCGCCACGGTGATATCGGCCTGACGCAGGATGATCGCCTGTTCATCCGGGGTCAGCGCGTCGAGGCGGCTCTCGGCGGGGTTTTCGGTCACACAAATCGGGAACGTGTCGCTGGTGCTGGCGAGATGCCCCAGCCAACCGGCTGCGGCCGTCGGCACTGCTACCTCGTAGAGGCCCTGCATCAGCGGGCTGTCGGTGCGCAGCGCGAGTCCCTCCTCGCCGCTGCGGATTTTGGCGTACAGGATGCGTCCGCCCGGCGCCCGCACCTGCGTATCCACCGCCTCCGCCCATGAATCAACCGCGCCGCGTACTGGTATCAGCCAGTCACCCGGCAGACGTGCGCGGGGGAAGCCCGGTCCTTCCATATCGACCCAAACCCCAGCCTCGCCTTGGTCTTCCGTGAGCAGCGCCGTGAGCGGATACCGTTCTCCCGCCGTGAAGGTGCCGCGTAGTTCTTGTTGCTGGTCGAACGAGGCGGTGCTCACCTTGTACGCGCCGATTTTGAGGTTAATGCGATCGTCCGCCCGCACCGTGAAGGTGTATGTCCCGCTCTGGCGCGGCACGAACGAACCGCTCCAGCGCACCGAGAAGTGGTCGGCGGGCAGGCCCTCGGCCGGCGCATGCGTGCCCCACGAGAAGTCCAGCGTCGGGTCTACGCGCGTGAGCAGGATTTTCTTCGGGTCATTTTTTCTGAAATATTCGGCGTAGAGTCCGTTGCCGCTGAGATGCGTCAACGCAGGTGAAGAGAGCTGCACCACCGCGCCGCGCGAGGGCGGAATGTTCAGCGTGGCGACCACCGGTTGCGCGAGGTAGGCGGTGAGTTCTTGGATCAGCGGCAAGAAGGAGTGGCGCACCACCAGATTGCCGGCCGTGCGGTCCAGCGGCACGAAGATCTGTGCCACGCGCCCTCTGCCGAGCGCACGCTCCGCCAGAAAGGCGTTGCCATTTTGCAGACGGCCGACTACTCCGGCCACCTCGTTACTCTCCAGCGCTTGGCGGTAGCACTCGATCACGGCATCGGCCAAGTCGCCGGATTCGCGGAAAAGCGCCAGCGCGGGATGGCGGAAGGTGTCGGGCGCAATCCTGACGGCGGCCTGCGCGTTGGTGGCGGGCACGGTCACACACGCACCGAGCGTCAGCGGTGCGACCGGCTCGCCCTCGCTCTGCCAGTTGTTGAAAAACGCCGGATCGGCACGCGCACCATGGATCAACAGCAGGCTGCCGCCGCGACGCACGAAGTCGGCGAGTTGCGCGGCCTGCTCGGCGGGTAGCGACGGCACATCGGCCAGCACCGCTACTGCGTATCCGGTGAGCGTACGCTTAAGCCCCAGCCCGCTTACCGCCGTCAACTCCGGCTCCATCAGAAAACGCGCACGTTCAGGAGCCGCGCCGCGTTTTGACTCGTCGCGCAGCAACTCCTTGGTTGAGGGCATCAGTCCTAGCGCCACATACCCGCCGGCACGGTCAAACAGTCGCACAGCGCGGCCGTCATCCACCACCAGCACCTTGAGCGTGCGCATGACCTGAATCACGCGGCGCATGATATCATCCGAGGCGAGTTCGTCCTCCGCAACGACCTGCGCCTCGACGACCTGCGCACCGGGCGTGTCGAACCGGTGCATGAAGGAGACCACGCGCTCGCTGTCCGGCTCCATCTGTCCCACCGAGCGATCGACCTTCTCAGAATCACCCGCGCGCAACACGACGCGGGCGGGGGTGACCGCCTCGCGGCCGGTATTGGCCAGCGTTACATCGATGCGTACATCGCGGTCCGTGCCGACTACCGGTCGCGAAAAGGCGACGTCTTTGAGGGTCAGGTTGCGGATGCCTTGCGGCAGGTCCAGCACGCGCACGAAGATACGTGGCTTGGCGGGCAGATGCGCGAAGGCCTCGTCCAGAAACCGCCAGCTTTCGAGGTCGTCGGTCTGCCATCCCACGGACTGGCCATCGCCAATCAGGATGATCTGCTTGGTGGCTTGGTTGCCCTGTGCCAGCGATGCGGCTGCGGCGGCAAGTGCGTCGGGCGCGCGCAACACACCGTGAACCGGAATCGCCTGTTCCAGCGCGGTTTGTACATACTTGCGGTCGGTGACCGGTGCGGGCACGAGCGGGTCCGGCACCGCGCCAGCCACGATCACGTTGAACGCCACGCCGCACGGCGCTTCCTCGACCAGACGCGCGGCCTCTTTCAGTGCGCGGTTGAAGTTGCTCTCGCCGTTCACCTCCAGCGTCATGGATGAAGAGCCGTCGATGACCAACGCCACGTCACGCGCGGCACCACCGGTGAAGCGACCGAGGCTGAGATGTTTTTCCAGCAGGATCGCTGCGGCGCTCAACCCCAAACAGAGCAGGCACGCCAGCCACGCCAGCACTTGCCAGCGGCGGTAACGGCCCAGTGCGAAACTCATGCCGAAGAAGACGATGCCCAGCAGCCCCAGCGGCAGCACGAGCCACCAGGGGAAAGAGGAGCCGGCCGGCACGAACGGACGCGCCATGGCCAACACCGCGCAACCGACAATCAGGCAACGTGCGGCCAGCAACAACATCTCTTCCAACAACAAACTGCGGCGGCGGCTCATCAGGCTGTCCATCAAGAAGCGCATCGCGCCCCATTTGATCTCCCGTGCATTGCGCCGGTTGAACAAATGGATGATCACCGGGATCGCGACCCCGGTCAGTCCCAGTAGCAAGTATGGATGGAGAAACAGCATGATGCGGTGTAAGGTTCTAGTTCCTCAATGACAGGTATTCCGCTAACGCCTGATCGTACGGCACGCGCGTATTCATGCGCACGTAATCAATCTTGAGGCGGCCGCATGCTGCTTCGATCTCATCTAAGAACGCGCGCATGCGTGTCAGGTAGGTCGCGCGGATGGTGCGCGGGTCGATCGGCAGACGGTTGTCGGAGCACTCCAAGTCTTGGAATTTGGTGTACGACTCAAAGGGAAAGGTCAGCTCCTCTTCGGCGACGATGTGAAAGAGCAACACCTCGTGGCGGCGGTAACGGAAGTGGTGCAGCGCCTGAATGAGCGCGGCGGGATCGTCGTACAGGTCGCTGAGGATCACCACCATGCCGCGACGCGGAATGCGTTCCGCGATGTCGTGAAAAATCTTTGCCAAGGCGGTCTCGCCGCCTGGTTCGGTCTGATCCAGCGTTTCAAGGATGCTGCGCACTTGGCTGGCCCGTGCACGGGCCGGCAGGTAGGTGCGCAGCGCGGTATCGAAGGTGACGAGCCCGGCGGCGTCCTGCTGGTTGACCAGCAGGTAGCCGAGCATCGCCGCGATGTACTGCGCGTAGGCGAGTTTCGAGAGCGGTCGGCCATCGCGCGGCGCGGCCTCATCACCAGCGTAAGCCATCGAACCCGAGGCGTCCAATAGTAGCGTGACGCGCATGTTGGTCTCGTCGATGTACTGCTTGATGAAGTAACGGTCCTTGCGGGCGAGCACGCGCCAATCCAGATTGCGCAGATCGTCACCGGGCGTGTATTGCCGGTGTTCGGCAAACTCGACCGAGAAGCCTTTGAAGGGGCTCTTGTGCCTGCCGGAGATGAACCCCTCGACTACACCGCGCGCCGACAGTTCGCAACGGCCGAGCTTGGCCAGCGTCTCGGGTGGCAAAAATCGCATGTAGGAAGGTGTGCTCATTGTAAGGAGGCGTCGGCAGACGGGGTGCGCCGCGCGCGGTCCGTTGCGCACGGGCGCAGTGGCTTACACGTCCAGGTCTTCAGAGGGGCGTAGGCGCTCCAGCAACCGGGCGATGATCGTCTCGCTCTTGATGCCGGCCGCTTCGGCATTGAAGGTGGTGAGCACGCGGTGACGCAACACCGGATAGGCTACCGCCGCGACATCCACTGTGGTGGCGTGGGTGCGTCCGTGGATCGCCGCGCGCGTCTTGGCCGCCGTGATCAGGCTGATGCCCGCACGCGGACCCGCGCCCCAGGCGACCATCTCGCGCACGAAATCCGGTGCCTCGGGCTGGGCGGGACGGGTGGCGCGCGCCAGATCGCGCGCGAAATCGATGACGTGTTCCGCCACCGGCACACGCCGCACCAGTTCCTGCATCTCCAAGACCTGCGCGGCGTCCAAGACCTTATCCACTGTCGCGCTCTGCGGTCCGGTCACTTGGCGGATGATCGTGCTCTCCTCCTCCTTGGCCGGATAATCGACAATGATGTTGAAGAGGAAGCGGTCGAGCTGTGCTTCGGGCAGCGGATAGGTCCCCTCCTGCTCAATCGGGTTCTGCGTGGCCAGCACGAAAAACGGCTCGGGCAGCGCGTAGTTCACGCCGCCGACTGTAACCCGGTGCTCCTGCATCGCTTCCAGCAGCGCCGCCTGGGTTTTGGGCGGCGTGCGGTTGATCTCGTCAGCCAGCACCATGTTGGCGAAGATCGGACCCTTGACGAAACGGAACGTGCGACGTCCGGTCGTGTGGTCCTCCTCCAAAACATCCGTACCGGTGATGTCGCTCGGCATCAGGTCAGGCGTGAACTGGATGCGCTTGAAACTCAGATCCAGCGCGCGGCTGATTGTGCTGACCAGCAAGGTTTTGGCGACCCCCGGTACGCCGACCAGCAGCGCGTGGCCGCGGCTGAAGACCGCGATCAAGACCTCTTCGATTACCTTGTCCTGGCCCACGATCACGCGCGCCAGTTGTTCTTTCATACATGCACACCGCTCACGCATTGACGCGATTGCGGCAACGTCGCCCTGTGCGGGTCCCGGATTCTCAGACATTACTCAATCCTCCCCTCGGCATTTACCTGAAAGGATGGTATCAGGTTTTCATTCAACCGTCACCGGGAAGATTTCCTTGTTGGTAATCGGCTGGTGACAGGGGTGTACGAAGATCATGCGTTTCTGATGAAAAGGGAGGCAGAGAGTCGGGAGCAAAAAGGGAGTGGCGAAGTCATCGGCTCGTGATAGGGGAAGCGGAAGCGCGGAAGTGTTCTATGGATTTTAAGGGTTGACTCGCCTTCCCTCCCTCGCATAATGGACATCGATTATGAGAACTAACGGCTGTTGTCCGTGGGCAGGAAGCCAACGAAAGGGAATAGACCGGTGTGGTGCATCGGGTATTCTCGTTCTGTCTGCCCTAGTCTAACCACCCCGTACGAATGCGATTTAAAATGAAACACCTACCCGTTTTCTTCTTTGTTCTGTCGTTGCTTACTGCACAGGCAGGAGACGATTTCACCACACCGCCGAAGGACGCCTGGCCGCAGACGTGGTTTCACTTGATCGGCGGGAATGTCTCGAAGCCGGGCCTTACGGCAGATCTCGAGGCGATCCGTACAGCGGGAATCGGCGGCATCCAACTCTTTCACGGACAGGTCGGCGCGGCGACGGCGTGGCCGCGGACGCATGAACAGATCCCGTGCTTGAGCCAGAAATGGGATGACCTCATCGGATTTGCCGCCGATGAATGCGCGCGTCTCGGTCTGAAGTTCGAGATGCAGAACTGTCCCGGCTGGTCCATGAGCGGCGGACCTTGGGTGCCGCCAGAGAAGGCGATGCGCAAGCTCGTTTGCTTCGAGCCCGGAAAGAAGCCCGCATTCAATGCGGACGACGACTACCGTGAAATCGGCACGGTCTCATTTCCGGCACCCGCAGGATGGGGCACACCGGACCCCGTCCCTGAATCGGTCACCACGAACGGTGACGTGCGCGTCTACACGTTTGCCCGTGCGGTGACGCTCCGCACACTCTCGCTCCCCGCACCGCAGGAACTCAATCACCCTTGGGCGTATGAGCCCGGATTGTCCTTCGTGTTCGAGGCCGAGGGCGAGAACGGATGGAAGCGCGTCCTCGACCGGCAGTATCCTCGCGGCTGCTGGCAGGACTCCGCGCCGATCTCTTTCGCGTTTCCCGCGACAACGGCAAAGCAGTGGCGACTGACGTTCACGCGCACGCACGACCTGAATCTCCGCTACGTGCGCTTTTCGTCCGTCGCTCATCTCGACAACTGGGAGACGTGCGCGGGCCTGGGCTATCGCGAGTTGCCTGTGCACGGCACGCTTGACGCGGCCTATGAGCGAGGCACGGGCGAGGCAACGCTGGTCTTCGGGCATGTGAATATGAAGCGCCGCAACGGTCCCGCACCGCGCGAAGCGACGGGCTGGGAGTGCGACAAGCTCGACCCCGAAGGATTCAAGATCATCTTCGACAACTATCTCGGTCGCCTCATGCAAGGACCGCTCGCGGGCGGTAAACTCAAGGGCATGGTCGTCGATAGCTGGGAGTGCGGCTGCCCGACGTGGACGGGACGGATGGAAGAATACTTCCGCAAGCTGAACGGATACGACCTGCGCGCGAATCTGCCCGCGCTCTTTGGCTTCGTGCCTGCATCAGACAAGCAAGCGGAGGCCTTTCTGCGTGATTGGCGTGAGACGATTTCAACGCTGATCGAGGAGCACTACTACCGGGTCATCGCCGAGACGGGGCGTCAGCACGGCCTCGACGTACAGTTTGAGACGGCGTTCGCAGATGTCGTTCCCGGCGACCCGCTACGCTTCTGGAAGTACGCCGACCGACCGATGTGCGAATTTTGGCGTCCGCACGACAACACAAAGGGATTTGTCGGGAGCGATAATTTTAAGCCGGTCCGCCCCTGTGTCTCGGGTGCCCATCTCTATGGCAAGCGGCGCGTGCAGGCCGAAGCGCTCACCAGTTTCTCACTCGACTTCGACGAGAACTTTGATGACTTCAAGCGCGTCGCCGACCGACATTTCGCGCGTGGCGTGACGCATCTCGTCTTCCACACCTACACGCACCATCCGCAGACAGGGGCGGACTTCCTGCCGCCCGGCACATCCTTCGGCGCGCGGATCGGCTCGCCGTTTTTACGCGGACAGACGTGGTGGCGCTTCATGCCGCATCTCACGACGTATTTCGCACGGTGCGGGATGATGCTCGAACGCGGCAAGCCCGTCGTAGACGTGCTGTGGTATCTCGGGGACGCTGTCGGGTACCGTCCCGACGAGAATGCGCCATTCCCCGAAGGGTACAAGTACGACTACTGCACATGGGATGCGCTGGCGACGCGACTGGACGTGAAAGACGGACGGTTCGTTCTGCCGGACGGCATGAGCTATCGCGTCCTGTGGATTCCAGAAGGCACATTCCTGCTACCGCGCACAGAGAAGCGCCTCGCCGAACTCACGGCGAAAGGTGCGCGAATCTTGCGCGGCGAACTGAAGCCGGACTGGCCAAGCGAACTTGAAAAACTCGGCGGGCTACGTCCGAAAGAGTGGTACCAGCGCCGAGACGGCGACGAGGACATCTTCTTCGTCATCCTTCCGAATCAGGAAACGGTTTTCATTACCGTCAAGGATGGCGTACGCCAGACGCTTGATCCAGTGACCGGACGAAAACGCGACGCGTGGCGCGATACCGATCGGAGCACGGCGGGCATGCCGCTTACATTTACGCCGTGCGCGAATTATCCGGACGATGCGACCGAACGGGTCTACACGACGCGCGTGAAGAGGCCGGTGGCACAAGGCGCGCGTGCGATTCTCTCCCTTGGGAAGGTGCGCGACTGGGCGGAGATCGAGGTGAATGGAGAGAAGGTCGGGACGCTCTGGTGTACGCCGTATGTATGCGACATCGGCCGCTATCTCACCAAGGAGACGAACGAGATCCGCGTCACGGTGACATCCACATGGCACAACCGCATCATTCGCGACCGGTCGCGTCCGGAGAACGAGCGCACGACATGGACCATCGAAGGCCCCAAGGCCGGCGACCCTTTGCGTCCCTCCGGTCTCCTGGGGCCGTCTCGCATTGGAATGTAAGAGGATTGTAACCAGGCGCTGGAATGTCCGTGAACATACTCATCACCATTTCGCCGTCCTCTCCGGATCGGCTACGCGGTATCGCCGAAGCGGCACAGAAACGGGGATGGCATCTTATGGTCCAGAGTCGGCTACTGCACCGTCTCGACGGCTGGTCGGGAGACGGGGCTCTCGTGACCGTGCGCAGTGAAGACGAGATTAGGCTCGTTCGCCGTCTTCGCAGAAAGGGCATTCCCGTTGTCGACCTGACGATAGAGCATCCCGAGTTGCGGCTGCCGCGCGTTATTGGAGATCATGCGGAAATCGGACGTTGCGCGGCGAGGTTTTTCGCAGACCGCCGCTTTACTCATATCGCATGGTTTTCATCCGATTGGACGCACGTTCACGCCCTGCGCTTCGTGGGGCTGTGCGAGGTCTGGGAAGGCGAACCGCCGATTCGCTGGGTGTTTTCACAGTCCGGTTCGGGACGACGCGCAGATCACTGGCCGTCACTTGTCCGTTGGCTTGGCGGTCAGCTTGCTGCGGCGCCGAAGCCGCTTGCTGTCGTCACTTATGACGATTCAGATGCCGCGCGTGTGGAACACATCGCGCTTGCCCGCGGACTAGCGGTCCCGGAAGAAATCGCCATTCTCGGCATCGGCAACGACACGCTCCTCTGTGAAAATCAGCAAGTTCCCCTGTCGTCTGTTCGTCACGACACAGAAGAAGCCGGCCGTCGCGGTGTCGCGTTGCTTGAAGAGTTGATGTCCGAGCCTCATCGCGGTGCGCCGCCATGTCTTTTGGTGTCACCAAGGGGCGTCGTCGAACGGGCGAGCACCGATGTCATTGCTGTTGAGGATCCCCTTCTTGCCGCAGCGCTCGGATACATCAGCTTGCACCTTGCCGAGTCCTTCGGGCTCGCCCAGATTGCCGATGCTCTCGGGGTGTCACCTTCGCGAATCCAGTCGGCATTCACCGCCGGGCTCCAGTGTCGTGTCGGAGGCGAAATCCGGCGTCAACGGCTTGCGCGGGTGCGTCTTCTTTTAGAGAACACCACGCTCACGGTGAGTGAAATTGCCAACCAGACGGGATTCCAGCATCTGTCGCATCTGTCGATGCTCTTCCGCAAGACGACAGGCCTGACGCCCAGCGCCTGGCGCGCCGCACATGCGCGGCAGTAGTGTTACAATCGTGCTTTTTGATTTCGGATCAATTGAAAACCATTAGCTTGAATCTCCGATAAATATAAATTCCCCCTTTAATTTTATAAATCATTGCTGTCGAAATTCACCTTCCCGATACCTTATAATCCAAGACGAAAGGACGAAGTGGATAAAACCACTTAATATCGGAATCTTCACCGCAAAGAGGAAGTCTTATGAAAAGCGAACAGTTGCTGAAATCGACAAAACTCTCTGGGAGCCGGACGCTACGGCGTACGGGTCTGCTTTGCCTGATGGCAGTCATGCCTTTCGTGACGCACGCGGCCGACAAGACGTGGACCGGCAACGTAAGTGACGTGTGGGATTTGACATCGCTCAACTGGCTCTTGGGCGGTACGGCGGCGGCGTTCGCGGCGGGCGACAATGCGATGTTCGACGGTGCGGGCGCGTCCGTGACGATGAGCGGTTCCTTTGCGGCGGGCACGGTGACGGTCGATTCCGCAAGTGATTACACGATTACGTCATCGACGACGACGCGGCAGACAGCGAGCACCGCCGCAGTGGGGCTGACCGGTGCGACGCGGCTCGTGAAGAAGGGGACGGGCAAGCTGACCCTGATCGGACTGCACAATTTTTCGGGCGATATCGAGGTACATGGCGGAACGCTCGTGGGGGACGGTGTTGGCGATAATCCCTGCGATGTAATCAATGCCCGTAACAGCCCGTTCGGCGATCCGCGCGTGGTGCGCTCGATCTCGGTCTACACTAATGCGACGCTTCAATTCGCAAAGGGCGGCCTGCTGGGGGCGGGTACGTCATCAAGCGATGTGCTGGCGGATGTCTATGTGTACGGCGGTACGCTTGAACCGACGCCGGGGAAATGTACCACGTTCGGCAATCTCTATCTCGCGGACTGTGCAGTGAATATGGCGAGTGGACAAAGTCCCAACTGGAGGAATCTGGCATTGAATGGTACGTGGCTTGAGTTCGGCGGTACCCACGCCATCACGCTGGAAAGTTCTTCGTCGACCCACATCGGCATTTTTGCTGGACGGACGCGTCCAATTGACTTCCGTGTACCGGACATCACGGGCGACAACAATCCCGATGTCATTATGAAAATCCCCCTGTTCGATCCGCCGACTTCCGCTGTTGAGAGCTCATGGGCGACCGAGGACGGTCAGTGGTATTGCAACACCAATGTCGTGAAGACGGGGGAGGGCACCCTCCGGCTGGAGCACAACGATAGTAATTTTGTGCGCGACTTCGTTGTGTCAAACGGCACGCTGGTCTGCGGCAACGGCCGGGCCAGGATTGGTGCGTCGTCATCAGTTCTTGGCGACACCACCGTTCCCCACACGATCTATGTGGAGCCCGGCGCGACGATCATCTATGAGAACAATGACGTGCAGGGGCAGTTCTATAACGACTCCAAGATCGCGATGCACATCCGCGGCGGCACGCTGACACAAACAGCAAACCGAGTGAATGGCTTCGGCCCGGTGATCTTTGAGAACGCCACGTTGAGTTATTCCGGCGTGAATGGTGCCTGGCCGACCTTTGGCTTCAGTGAGGTGACGTTCATGGGCACGAATGCCTATGTGTTGCCCAATAGCAGTGGCTCGAAGATCTATTTTGGCGCGAACCGTATGGGCATCGTCTGCGTGAGCAATATTGTGTCGGGCGTGCCGGGAGATGTTGACCGAACGAAGCCGGACGTGACGATCGATTCTGCCGTCACGGATTGCGATGGCAACTGGGCCGGAGGTGGCCTGGGGCCGCGTCCCACCCAGTTCCGCAAGACGGGGCACGGCGTTCTCAGGTTAGGCCGGAACGACATGACCTATACCGGCAATGTGGAAATCGCCGAGGGTGTTGTAACGTTTTCGAGGCGCGGCGCGTCCTACGGTTCTGGCGCGAATCAGCGGACGGGCTTTGAAAGCGGGACTTCATCAGCGCTTGGCAACCTCGCAACCGGTAAGCGCGTTACGGTGTACGACACAGGCGAACTCTATATCGATGGTAGCGATGCATTCGGCCAGGCCTGTTCGGATTTTGATGCGACATTCGCCGTCTCGAACGGTACACTGCGCTTCGCCTCCTGGTCGATCAACGGATTGCCGAGGTTGGAGCTATACGATCCTCAATTCGAGTATGAGGCGGGTGTCGGCAAAAGCGGAAACATCGATTCGGATTACTGGGGATTGTGGGCATTGCGTTACCCCGTATCATTTGACGGAACGCAGCCGATCGACTGGCCGAACAGAGGTAGCTACAATATCATTTCTCTGGGTTACTCGAGTGACACGACGACCAACATCGTGGGCGACACCACGAACTACACGGGCCGCACGGAATTCAAGGTGGCGGACATCACAGGAGACGGTCGCGCAGATGTGAAGATCGGGCTCGACGTCCAAAGCCTGCCGCACTGGGATCATGACCCTACCCGCATTTCGAAATTTGAGAAATGCACCTGGCGGTGCGGCCTCCTGAAGACGGGGCCGGGTACACTAGAGCTTTCCGGCAGGTTCACATGTCCGCAACCGACACGCATCGCCGCCGGTGCGCTGCTCTTTGGCGGGACGGTTGCCGCACAGCAAAGCGGATGGGCGATATCCGAGATGCAGGTCGAGAGCGGCGCGTTCCTTGGCGGCACGGGCACGGTCGAGAATGTCACGATCCTTGCGGGCGGCGGCTTGACGGCGACCACAGGACAGAATGAGCCGCTGAAGGTCACGGGGACGCTGACGGCGAACGGCGTGGTGCCGATCGACATCACAAACGCGGGCGCGGATGCCGTGGATATCGCCTCGATAAAGATGCCGGTTCTGCAGGCGGCGAATGTAGACGCACTCGACTGCGTAGTGACTGTGAATGGTCAGGCAGCGCCGCCGAATTGGGCGTACAACGCCTATGTGCAGGATGGCGTTCTTTGGTGCCGCAGTGCCAGAAAAGGTTTGACGGTCATCATCCGCTGAGTAAAGAACAAACGAAAGGGAGTTGATAGATGCAACGAAGCTTAGTGTTTGCAGCCGCATGTGCGGCGATGTTGTGCGTGGCCGATGCCGGACAGTGGGCGAAGCCCGCATGGATTCCACGCGAAGAGGGATTGTATCGCAGTCAGGTCCACCGCGGCGGCGGTGTGCGGACGCGCCCGGACAACTCAATGGAGTCGTTCCTCTGGAGTTGGGGACACGGTATGGCACCAGAAGCCGATGCGCGCCTTACGAAGGACGGCATGGTGATCGCGTTTCATGACAACGACCTCAAGCGGCTTGGTCGCGGTATCACGCCGGAGTTCGCGGCGACGCCGATCAAAGATCTCACATGGGAACAGATCCGTGACGTCGACGTCGGCTCCTACCTCGGGAAAGAGTATAGCTCTGTCCGTATCGCTACGATGGAGAGTGTTTTCGCCGCGATGAAAGGACGTCCCGAACGGCTCCTTTATGTGGATGAGAAAGGCGCGCCGCCGAAGCTCATTGCAGAACTTGCCGAAAAATTCGGCGTGATCGAGCAGACGTATTTTTGTTCACCGAACTGGCGGAAGGTCGTCGAGTGGCGGAAGGTCGCGCCAAAGGGCCGCTCGATGGTGTGGCTCGGGAACTTCCCAAAGGACAGTAGCCCCGAGAATGTGGCGAAGACGGAAGCCTTCGTCCAGCAGCGTCTTGATGAAATGGCGGCGACCGGATTTGATGGCATCGATCAGGTGCAGATTCATGTGCGCACCGATCTCAAACGCGATGATCCGTTCTGCCCGTCGACGCCGTTCATGCGTCGCGCGATCGAACTCATGCACAAACATGGTGTCTCCGTGAATGTCGTCACGTGGACGGAGGGGACGAACAAGGAGGTTCACCTCAAGCTCTGGGATCTCGGTTTCGACCATTTCACGACGGACTATCCTGAAACACTCATTGCAGTCGTGGACGAGATCAAACGCGAATACGCCGCGAAGAAGGGAAAGTGAGCGCCATTCCGGAAGATCTGTAATGAAGAGTATCGAACAACGTTTTCGGCGCGGACAAATGCGGATGCTCGTGACGACGATCATCGGCTACGCGCTGTTCTACTTTCTGCGCAAGAATCTCTCAATCGCGATGCCTGGGCTTGCGCAGGACTACGGCATCACAAAGACATCGCTCGGCCTTTTCCTTACGTTGCATGGCGTTGTGTACGGACTCGGCAAGTTCGTGAACGGCCCACTCAGCGACCGTTGCAATTCGCGGCGATTCCTCTGCGGCGGGCTTCTCGCAACGATTGTCTGCAACGTCATCTTCGGGTTCGGTCCCGTCTTCGCGGCCCTCATCGCGGGTGACAACACAGGCACAGCATTCACGACGGCGCTCGTCACGGTCCTGGGCGTCGCGTGGGTAGCGAACGGTTTCTTCCAGTCAATGGGCAACCCCCCGTGCCTGCGGCTCATCGCCCACTGGATACCCCCAAACGAACTTGCGACGAAGCTCAGTATCTGGAACTCGTCGCATTCGATCGGCGCGGGGCTCGTCACAATCCTGTGCGGTTACATCATGGGGCTTGGGGTGCTTGGCGCGGATAACGTTGGGATCGGCATGTGGCGCTGGTGCTTCTGGGTTCCCGCGATCATTGCTGCGGTTGGCCTTGTCGTGCTGATCATCTGGCTCCCTGATACGCCGACCTCCGAAGGTCTCCCTGAACTCGCAGGCACACAGGCGACCGATTCAGATGCGGACACCGGAGAATCAACGGGACCTTCGGCCGTACGCCGTGTGTACCTGAACCCGACGATGTGGGTTCTCGGTCTCAGTTGCTTTATGGTGTACCTCGTCCGTTTCGCAATCCTCGACTGGGGGCCCATGCTTCTGAAAGAGGCGAAAGGTGTTTCACTCGTGGGAGCGGGCTGGGCGGTCGCGTGTTTTGAGATTGCGGGCATTCTCGGTACGCTGTTCTCGGGCGTGGCGACGGATCGTCTGGCTGGTGGACGAGCCCCGCGCGTGTGCCTCTTCATGATGCTCGGCGCGGCGGCGGCAATGGCAGTGTTTTGGTTTCTCCCAGCACACGGACCGGTTCTCCCCTACATCCTCGCTCTCGCCGTGGCGGGCTTTTTCATCTACGGTCCACAGGCGATGACGGGCACGACGGCGGTGAACCTCGCGACGAAACGCCTCGCCGGAACGGCGGTGGGGTTCACGTCGCTCTTTTCCTATGCGAGTGTCCTGTTTTCGGGATGGGGCATGGGTTTCCTCGCGGATAAAACAGGCGGTTGGACAGCTTCATTCTACGCTGTGATTGGCGCGGCACTCGTCGGCGCGGCACTCTTTCTCGCTTTGTGGAATACAAAACCCGACGGATATGACGAACTTGAGAAAGGAAACGAAAAATGAAACACGGCATCTATTACGCCTATTGGGAAGACCAGTGGCAGGCTGATTACTTCAAATACGTCGAGAAGGTAGCGAAACTCGGCTTTGACTGCCTTGAGATCGCTTGCTCGCCACTGCCGGGCTACACCCGCCAGCAACTCATCGACCTCAAGAATGCGGCGTCCGATCATGGCATCTTTCTCACGGCTGGACACGGCCCCGCAGCGGATCAGAATCTCGCCTCGTCCGATCCGGCCATCCAGAAGAATGCCAAAGCGTTTTTCATCGACCTCTTGAAGCGTCTGGAGATTCTCGACATCCACACGATCGGCGGCGGCATCTACAGCTATTGGCCGGTCGATTATTCAAAGCCCATCGACAAGCCCGGTGACTGGGCGCGCTCTGTTGCAAATGTCCGCGAGGTCGGCAAGGTCGCCGCGGACTGCGGCGTCGATTACTGCCTTGAAGTTCTAAACCGCTTCGAGGGGTATCTCCTCAATACGGCTGCCGAGGGCGTGAAGTTCGTTCGCGAAGTCGATGTGCCATCTGTCAAGGTGATGCTCGATACCTTCCACATGAACATCGAGGAAGATTCAATCGGCGGCGCAATCCGCTTGACGAAAGGGCTTCTCGGACACTTCCACACGGGCGAATGCAATCGCCGCGTACCCGGCCGCGGACGCACGCCGTGGGCAGAAATCGGCGCTGCGCTGAAAGAGATCGGCTACGATGGATGCGTCGTGATGGAGCCGTTCGTCCGCATGGGTGGCAAGGTCGGCGAGGACATCAAGGTCTGGCGTGAGCTTGAACCCGGTATCACCGAAGAAAAAATGGACGCCGACGCGAAGGAAGCACTCGAGTTCCAGCGGAAGGTTCTCGGCTAACCCATGAAGGCACTCGTTCTGGAAGCCAATGCGCGGCTTGTCTGCCGTGAACACGAACTGCGTGTCGTCAAGGGTTGGTACCGACTTAAGATCGCTGCGGCTGGAATCTGCGGTAGCGATCTCGGGCGCGGATTCAACTCCAGCGCCTACCACTACCCGCTCGTGATGGGGCATGAATTCTCTGCCGTTGTCGAAGAGGCGCCGCAAGGCGGACGCTTCGCGCCCGGCGCACGTGTCGCGGTCTATCCGCTTCTGCCGTGCGGCACATGTGCCCCTTGCCAGAAAGGGCATATCCAACTCTGCCTTAACTACGACTACTTCGGATCGCGTCGCGACGGTGCCTTCGCGCAAGCTCTCTACGCACCGGAATCGCATCTGCTTCCGATCCCGGACGACGTGTCGCTCGAAGAGGCGGCATTGTGCGAACCGGCGGCGGTCGCTTACCACGGTGTGAGCATGCATTCGGTCGCCCCCGGACGAACTGCGCTCGTGATTGGCGGCGGCCCGATTGGACTCATCGCCGCGCAATGGCTCCGCATCAAGGGCTGCACGTCGATCGCCGTCGCAGATATCGAAGAGGCGAAACTCGACTTTGCGGCGACATTCGGTTTCACGGCGATCGATTCACGAAAGCTCGACGACTTCGCTGATGCGTTCGACTATGTGGCCGAAGCCTGCGGCCTCGCCATTACGCGCCGGGCGGCCATCGCCTGCTGCGCACGGAAGGGCCACGTCTTCTTCATCGGCAATCCGGCGGATGACTGGACGCTTGAAAAAGCGTTCTTCTCATCCATCTTGCGACGGGAGATCTCGTTTACGGGGGCTTGGAACTCAGTACCCGATCCAGACTGGAAAACCGTTCTGGCACACGCCGGAAAGGATCTCGACCTGAAACCGCTCATCACCGGGCGCACCTCGCTCGAAGACGCCCCGGCGATGTTCGACCGCCTTATCCGTCACGAGGGGTTTCACTGTAAAACATTGATTCTGCCAAATGGAGACATCGAATGAGAGCCTGTATTGAATGCCTCCCTTGCCTTGCCCGCAATGCGATTGACCTCGCACGAAAGTCGGCACAAGGCGATCCCGATCTTGAACAGCGCATCGCCGCTGGCGGCATGCGTATTCTAGCAGAGGTGGCCGAGACTGGGTATCCGTTGCCCCCCCCCTGCTATGCGCGGAAGCTTATCGACCATGCGCTTCTGGTGGGCGATGGCGCTGTGCCAGATCCGTGGGCACCGGAAAAGAAAATATCAACCGAACTTGCCTTGAAGTTGACGACGAAGTTGGATGAGATTCCCGGCTGGGCCCCCGACTCCTTCGAGAGTCGCCTACGCCTCTCCGTCGCGGGCAACATTCTCGACTTCGCGATCTACGCCGATCTCGACATGGCCGACGCGATGGAGACCATACGCGAGGCGTTCACAAAACCCCTTGATACGGCAACGGTCGCGAAGCTGAAAGAGAAGATGGACGCGGCGGAAAACATCTTCTGGATCTTCGACAACTGTGGCGAAGCTGTCTTTGACCGGCTGTTGATTGAGCCGTATCGCAAAAAGATGACGCTTGCCGTGCGTGGCAAGCCCGCGTTTAACGACATCACTGTGGCAGAGTTGGAAGAGTCAGGATACGGCCCCGACTTCGCGCGTGCCGTCGTTTCGAACGACGACGGCGTGCCGGGTGTCGTGCCGGAGACCTGCGGCCAGACATTCGCAGAGGCGTTCGCCGCAAGCGATCTCGTCATTGCGAAAGGACAGGCGAATTTCGAGACGTTGAGCGACCGCAAGGATCATCCGATCGCCTTCCTCTTCCTCGCGAAATGCCCCGTCGTCGTCCGGGAGGTCAACGCCACGCCGCGCTCGATTCAGGTAATCCTGCGGAATATGTGAGTCCGCCCTCAGGGGCGTGCCCGAGCAGTTTCTAACGGCTTCCTAACGCAGGAAACACGTTCCTCTAACGAGAGCATGCTAGTCTGTCTGCTGTGTTATTCTGTGGGTTGTCGGTGCTTTTGAGTCCCTCTGTTTTCTACTAGGGATGTTGTGCCTTTGAATGGAACGCAAAAGCTGATATGCTTCTAGGCTAGGTGGAAGAGGTGAGGAGGGTGAAAATGAGCAATTTCCGTGGAAAAGATGGATGGATAGGTGTTTTCGTGTGCGTGATCGTGCTCTGTGTCTGTTGTGAGACGCTGGCAGCGCTTAAGTACGAACCGTCCTGTTACGTTCAGGATGGGCTTGTGGCGCATTTCGACGGTCTGCGCAACGCGGGCATGCTCCAGGCGCATAACGGCATCGCGACGAACTGGGTGGATTTGAGCGCCAACGGCAATGACGCCATCCTCAAATGGGATACGGTCAACGGCAGCCGCTGGGCGACGGACGGCTTCACGTTTGAGAAAGGGAGCTATTTCGAGCAGCTCAGCGACCTTACATTCACCAACACCATCACCATCCAGGTGGTGTGTGAGGTGGACACGAATCTGTTGTCGACATCGTGGCCGCAGCTCGTGGGAGCCGGCGATAGCGACAGATGCAATATCTACGTGTCCGTTGGATCAGGCAAGCGTCTGACGTTCAAAAACGCGAATACTGGCAACACCTATATACCGGGGGGAGCCTGGGAAGGGCGCTTTGCCACGGCGATCCGTAATGGAACGCAGAACATCCTGTCCCAGACCGGCGATGGCAGCGAGGGCGCGACTGTCACCACTAGTGGAGGCAATATCGGCACGCACACATGGCGGATCGGCGCGGCAAGCAGTGTGCTGTCCACACGTCTTATCAATTACCTGACGGGCAAAATCCAGGCCGTGCGCATCTATGACCGCGTATTGACGACAGAAGAATTGCTGACGAATCGCGCACTGGATGACGCCCGTTACAAGACGGGGCTGCCCGTGACGAACGTGATCGTGGCCACGTCCGTCCGCGGTATCGAAGGCACGGAGTCGGCGGGCGTGTATGCGGTGGACGGCTCGCACACGTTCACGGCCCCCGAATCCGTCACGAAGGGTGCCGACACCTACACCTGTTCGGGCTACACGCTCGAGACATGGGACGCCGGAAATGCCGCTTGGGGCGATCCCGTAACGAGCGCCGAACGCGCTTATACGGCCTCGGACTCGGGCAAGGTGCGCCTCATCTGGACGTGGACGCACACAGCAGGCCCGGGCGCATTGGATGTGGACGCCTATTCGCAGGACGGGCTTGCGATGTTCTTTGACGGATTCCGCAACGCGGGCCGCGATGTGCCGCACGACTCCTCCGCTACGAAGTGGGCGAACCTCGCCGTCAACGCGAACGACGCCACGCTCTACGTGGAGGACCCGGTGAGCCGTTGGCGGGGAGACGGCTTCTACTTCGGCGGCGCCTCCTATGGTCAACTGGACGCCAATCAGAGGGTGGAAACCGCCTACACCATTCAGGTGGTCTGCGACGTCGACACAGCGACGCTGAAAAAACGCCACCATGATGATCCGGATCGTCTTTTGAAGTGGCCGCATCTGATCGGCGCGGGAAGCGCCGACAACTGCAACGTCTTTTACCGCGTGGAAGACGCCGACAGCCCGATCTGTTTCAAGGACACCGCCAGCAACAAACGTTACGACCTCTATGCGTGGTTGGGAGATGATATAACGCTGCGTCGGGACGGCTGCCTTTATCAGGGGCTTTTGAGCCATGCGGATGGCAACTGGGTCACCGCATCCATAAATAATCTCCCCGTTGGGTCGCGAACGTGGTACATCGCAACGGCAGAAGGATCTGGATCGTCAGCAAAAGCGGCCCGTTTTCTGACGGGTATCATCCACGCCATCCGCATGTACGACCGTGTGCTGACGGACGAAGAGATTGCCGAGCACCGCGTGCTCGACAATGCGCGTTTCTGGGGACGTCCGACGTCGAATGGCATGGTGGTGGTAGCCTCGCGTATCGCGGGACTTGAAGGCGTCGAGCCCAACGGTACGTACCGGCCGGCGAGCCATACGTTCTCCGCGCCGACCGGCATCCAGACGCTGGACGGACGGGAGTACCAAGCCGATGGCTACGTCGTCGAGACGTGGGATGCCGCGCGGGAAACGTGGATCACTCCCGAAGCCGGCACGGGGCACACATGGACGTCGCCCTCGGGCGTGGACTGGGCCAGCCGCCGCCTGACCTGGAAATGGAAGCTCGTACGCGGCCTCGTGACATACGACGTCGGGGATTATGTGCAGGAAGGTCTCATCGTGCATTTCGACGGCATTCGCAACGTGGGCGCGGATCTGCCGCATGACAGCACGGCGGGCTCCTGGCAGGATCTCAGCCCCCGCCGCAGTCGAGGGCTGATCATACAGCGCATGCCCGACACAAGCGGCTGGCTGGAAAATGGTTACTCGTTTGCGGGCTCCAACTACGTGCAGGTTGCGAAAAAAGTCTCGCCCGGTTCGGAAGTGACGCTAGAGATGCTGCTCGACGTAAAGCCCTCCGAACAGAAGGGCAAATATCCCACCTTCTTCTCTGGATATGAAAACGATTCGTTCGTGTTTTTCATCCGCGATACGGGAACCACGCTCGAGTGGAAGCAGGATGTGTTCGCGGGAACAGGATATAATAATCGTCCAAAGGCGACGAGCTGGCAAGGAAAGGACTTTGTGGGCGTGATGAGCGCAACGCATTCGACCCTTTACGAAAATGGGGTGAAGAAGAGCGAAATAGGGCGTTCCAAAGTCGTGACCTACGATCCGGCCTTTTGGCGCTTAATGGCCAATGCCCACAACTGGGTGGCAAGTAGTCCTCCGAACTACAATGGCCAGGCCATCGGCAAGGTTTTCACGGCACGTTTCTACAACCGAGCGTTGACGGATGCAGAGCGGGCATGGAACCGGAAGGTGGATCAGGCCCGTTACGAAGGCATCCTGCCGGTGACGAACGTCGTGGTGGCGGTCGGCAAGTACGCCACGACAACCGAAGCCCCCGGCTGCTACGAGGTGGCGGGTTCCTGGTCGTTCACGGCAAGTGATGCCACGGAGGAAGGGAAAACGCATAGGGTGTCCGGCTACACGTTAGAGGCGTGGGCAAACGATGCTTGGAGCGCTCCGACTTCACACACCGGCGCGTCCTACACGTACGTACAGGGCGAGTCTCCAGCAATGGTGCGCCTCACATGGCGGTGGACCTCTGGCGGCACCTGCGTTCTGATCCAGTGAGGACGATCAAAAGCGATACCGCCTTTGCATGTTGATCAAGAGGACCCTAACTCTCGTTTCCCTTCTTTGACCGGAAGTGCTCCTCCAAAATCTGCGCGGCCAGACCGACAATCTCGGTGCAGGGCCGACTCTCGTAGTATGCCTCCGTCCGCGCATCCGAGACGGGCTCATCGGCTCCCGGGGGAAGTCCTAGCAGTTCACGGCAGATGAGCGATCCGGTCTTGTCCTTAAACGTTGCAGCAAGCGCTTGCACCAGCGCATAATGCTGATCCTTCTCCGCCTTGCAAGTCAAGTCGCTATAGCCCTCCGTGAGACCGATGACCATCAACATACCCGACACCGCGCCGCAGACTTCCCGCAACCGCCCCATGCCGCCACCGAATGACGAGGCCAGCATCATGGCCTTCTCAAAATCCAGGCCGCACTCTTTCGCAAAGGGACACACGACCGCTTGAGCGCAATTCGCGCCATCGCGAAACAGGGCCATCGCTTCGTCTCTCTTCATGCTCGACCTCATCCGTCATTCACGCGCTCTTTTCGCCGAGCGCCAGTTCCCGCACAATTTCACGGAACGCCCCGGCCGCAGGCGAACTCGCCGCCGACTCCACGAAGGCCTTGCCGTCATCGCCCGACTCGGCGATCAACGGATCGATCGGTATCGAGCCCAGGAACGGCACGCCCATCTCTTCGGCCATCGTGCGTCCGCCGTTCGCCCGCAGAATCGGTGTGACCTCACCGCATTTCGGGCAGGCAAAGCCGCTCATGTTTTCGATCACGCCAAGCACCTTGACGCCCACCTCGTTGCAGAAGTTGATCGATTTGCGCACATCGGCAGCCGCCACCTTTTGCGGCGTGGTAACGATCACCGCGCCCTCCAAATCTGGGATAAGCTGGCAAATCGAAAGCGGCTCATCGCCGGTGCCCGGCGGCACGTCGATCACCAGCAGATCCAAGTCGCCCCACGCCACATCTTCGATGAATTGACGGATCACTCCCATTTTCATAGGACCGCGCCAGATCACAGGGTCGTCGTCGTTCTGCAGCAGGAATCCGGTCGACAGCACCTTGAGCCCGCCGACCTCGACCGGCAACATGCCATCCACCCCGCCCTCCATGCGGCACCCCACCAAGCCCAGCATGGTCGGCACGCTGGGGCCGTGCAGGTCTACGTCCAGCAATCCCACGCGCTGCCCGGCGAGCATCGCCGACATCGCCAGATTCACCGCCACCGTGCTCTTGCCCACGCCGCCCTTGCCGGACATCACAATGATCTTGCGCCGGATGCGGTTCAGACGCGCCTTCAATCTGGTGTCATCCTGAACGGGCGCCGCATGTTGCGGAGCCGCATGCGATCTTGAGGCGCAGGAGGCCTCGGCACAACTTTCACACTGCTCGGGTGAGCAGTCCGTCTTATTCTCTTTTTCGTTTTGCATGTTATTCCTTTCAAACACTAATGCGGACAGAGCCCGCAACCAATTCAATCTCACACAAAGGCCACGAAGGCCACAAAGTTTTCCTTTTTGCGCGCCACCCGGCTGCCGCCCTCCAATTCTTGTCATCGGACTTGCGAAGCGCTGGGAGGGGCAAGCGTCTGCTTGCCCGCGGACGAGCGACGCTCGTCCCTCCCGGTACTCCGCGAAGGAACTTGAGACCAATTCCTAACCATGAAACTTCATGAAAATCAGGGACTCGCCTTGGCGTTCTTGGCGCCTTGGAGGTTCCAAAAAGCCGAACGATGCCCCCCAAAAAACTCTGTGCCCTCTGTGTTCTCTGTGGTTAAACAAACCCGAGCAGTGCTCCCAAAAAACCTTCGTGCCCTTTGTGCCTTCGTGTGAGAAATAACCGAGCAATGCTCCAAAAAATCTGCGTAATCTGTGTCATCTGTGGATCAAAAACTGATCTTCAAACCCGCAAAAACCGGCTGCACCGCCTTCGGAAAGCGCTCTTGCAAAAAGGCCGTCGCCGCCTCTCCGGTGCAGTGGCACGGATAAAGATAGGGGATATCATACTCCTCGAGCGCGGCGGCTGTCCGCTCTAATCTTTCAGAATCCGCGTGACGAAGATGCATGCCGCCGATCACCGCCAAGATCTTCGTGCCTCCGAGTTCCCGTAAAATATGCTGGAGCGTGTTGACAACCCCGGCGTGGCAACATCCTAGGCACACCACCCATCCCGCATTCGTGCGGACACAGAGAGAAAGGTCATCCAAGATCGGATCCGGCTCCAGTCCATCCGCATCCCAATAAAACGGACCGCCGGTGTTTTCAAAAGACGTCTCGCGCGGTACCGGTCCCGTAAGCCAAACGCCCACGTCCAGTTCAACCGGTTGCGTGACCCACCGGCGGCGCGCATCGCCCGCAACTCGCACGGCCTCGCGCGCGTCTGGCGGCATCCCTATGGGTTTCGGTGACGCATGGATACTGTACCGCGTCCGGAGCGCATCGGCATGCAACAGCAACTCGGCCCGACCGGCTCGTTCCAGCGCAACCGAGAGGTTTCCGGTGTGATCGTAATGTCCGTGGCTCAGGATGATCGCATCGGCCCGCCCGATATCGATACCCAGCGCCATTGCGTTACGCGGCATGGCCTCCCCCTGACCGGTGTCAAAGAGCAGGGTTCGGTTTGCCGTCTGGATCCAGAATGACAGCCCGTGTTCAGATTCAAGCCCGTAAGCGGAACGGTTGTCCGCCAGCACAGTGATCGCCACGCCGCTGACCCGCATCACTCCCTCCCCCGTCTGCGTCCTCAGTGGTCGCAGACATTCGCGCCCGGTTTCAGCGTGCCTTCCAGATACTGCTCTACCAGCCGCTCTGGGGCATCCGGCGTGAGACCGACGACCACGCGGATATTCTTTTCGGCGAAAAGCGCCATCGCGCGCTGACCCATGCCGCCCGCCAGGACTAGACCGACGCCCTGCTCGGCCAGCCAGCGCGGCAACACCCCGGGCTCATGCGGCGGCGGTGTGAGGTCTTCGCGGGCGGTGATGGCGCGCGTGTCCAGATCCACGTCCAGCAGTGCGAAACGCTCGCAGTGTCCGAAATGCATGCACAGTTGCCCCTCAGCCAGAGGGATCGCGATTCTGATACTTGTCTTACTCATGTCTGTTCTGTTTTCCTTTCACTCGAAACCCATCTGCCGCCACACGGCGCGCACGTCGTCAGCCGACGGCGCGTCGATCTCGACGACCGCCTGTTCCGCGCGTTGCGCAGACGTGACCGCGCGGTCGTAGCGGATACGTCCGGCAACCGTCGCGCCCATTTTCCGCGCTGTCTGTTCAATCCGCTCGGTCATCTCGGGATTGATGTCCCACTTGTTGACGCACACAAAGGCGGGTATTGCGAAATGTCGCGCCAACTTCAACACACGCTCCAGATCGTGCTCGCCGGAGACCGTCGGTTCCGTCACCACCAGCACACGGTCCGCGCCGCTTACAGAGGCAATCACCGGACATCCGATGCCGGGAGGGCCATCGGTAATGATCAAAGGCAAACCGCGCTCTTCCGCCACGCGACGCGCTTCCTGCCGAACCGTCGCCACCAGCTTACCAGAATTTTCCGCCGCAGTGCTCAAGCGGGCATGCACCATAGGGCCGCAGCGCGTCTCCGAAAACATCCATTCGCCACAAAGCCGCTCGGGGAAATCGACCGCCTTTTCCGGACAGAAGCGCACACACACGCCGCACCCCTCACAGGCGATCGGATCAACCTCACAGCGGGTTTTACCATCAGGACGCTTCACACAGCGAATCGCCTCAAAGCGACACAACTCAACGCACGTCCCGCATCCGGTACAGGCTTCACTGCGGATCACGGCCTCATTGCCGCTCTTGAAATCTGCCTTCGTGATCATCTTGGGCGTCAGCACCAGATGCAGGTCTGCCGCGTCCACATCGCAATCGGCCAACACGGCACGTCCCGCCGCGAGCACCGCGAAGGAAGCGGTCACACTGGTCTTGCCTGTACCGCCCTTGCCGCTAATAATCACACACTCTTGAATCGCCGCCGACATCATCTCACCTCGCTTCCACACAATGCTTTCGCGTCATTCCACTGGTTAACAATGAGGCCCTTGCAGAGCCCCTCGTGGCATGGGCGTCCCGCCCATGAAACACGGGCAAGATGCCCGTGCTACACCTGCAATCAAAGGGTTTTGCAAGAGCCTCACGATGTCGGTGTAAAGCTGTTCAAAGAGTGGACGGTATTCCGGCAGCGCGTCAACCATCAGTTCGCCGCGTGAGTAGGCCTCTGCCACGCGACGATCATCCGGGATCTCGGCCAGGATCGGAATCGAAGCCTCGCGACAATAGGTCGCCACGCGGTCATCGCTGCTGTCAGCGCGGTTGACCACCACACCAAACGGAAGCCCCAACTCGCGCACGACCTCCACAGCCAACTTCAGGTCATTCAGCCCGAAGGGCGTCGGCTCGGTCACCAGCACCACGAAATCGGTTTCGCGCAATGTGGCGACAACCGGACACGAGGTGCCGGGCGGCGCATCCAGAATCGCATCCCCCGTTTTCGGGATATGCGCTTTGACCGCACGCACCAGCGGCGGCGCCATCGCCACGCCCACATCAAGCCGGCCCTGCACCACGGTCACCCCGTCCGCGCCCATCGTCTCCACGACGCCCACGCGCTTCGGCACTTCGCGGATCGCGCCCTGCGGACACACCCGCGCACAACCGCCGCATCCGTGACACATCTCCGCGAAGACCAGCACACGCTTATCCAGCACAGCCAGCGCCTTGAATGCGCAGAAGTTCGAACAGGCCGCGCAGCCGTCACAGCGGCTTTCATCCACCTCCGGCACGAGAAGCGACACGACCTCCGGCTCACCCTGCGGCTCACCGCTGATGAACAGGTGGACGTTCGGCTCCTCCACGTCGCAATCCAGCAGCGTCACGTCACCGCGCACACGCGCCAGATTGGCCGCCACGGTCGTCTTGCCGGTCCCGCCTTTTCCGGATGCCACTGCGATAATCATACGGTTACGCCCAGTGCCCATCCACATTCGCCGCCGTGAGCTCGGTCAACGCGCCGGCCTGAAACTGCGACAGCGCCTCCGCCACAGTCGCGGCATTCGACGTGTAGACTTTGATGTTCGCCGTCGAAAGCATGCGGAACGCCTTGGGACCGCAATGGCCAGACACTACCGCCTGCGCACCAGCCGCCGCAACATTCTGCGCGGCCTGAATGCCCGCGCCCTGCGCAGCACTCATGTTCTGCGTGTTGTCCACCAGCGTGAACGCCTGGGTCTCGGTGTCATAAACCAGAAATTTCGCGGCCCGTCCAAAGCGCGTGTCCAACGGCGCGTTAAGATCGTTGCCAGATGTCGAAAATGCAATCTTCATACCTTTACTCTCCATTCTCTGGTCAGTCTTGTGCCGCGCCGTCGCTGTCCAGTTGCTCCAGCCGCTTCTGGATGCCGTCCAGTTGCGCGCGCAGCGCGTCGGCCTGATTCGTCAGGATCTGCTTTTCATCCGCCGCTCCAGCGCCGTCGAAACGCGCCCAGCCCGGCTGACCGGTGGCGTAGAACATGTTTCTGAACCCGCGGCCGAAGCCGCCGCGACCGCCGCCCCGACCGCAGCCGAAGCCACCGCCGAAACCAAAGCCGCCACCCGCTCGATTGCCATACCCCGGCGTACCCAATCCCGCGCAGACTCCCGCCCCGCGTCCCGTCATCGGTCCCATACCCTGGGGTCCCCTACCATTTCCTCTCGGCATTTTCTTGCTCCTTTCTTTCGTGAGGCTCTTGCACCCCCCCTTGCTTGCAGGTGTGGCACGGGCATCTTGCCCGTGTTTCATGGGCG
>DAOTMQ010000014.1:0-2842 GCA_035450385.1 Kiritimatiellia bacterium
TGGGAACCGGCGCTGGTGCCGGACCCCGAGGTTGAGGTGTCGGGCGCGTATGTGTCGGACCTGCTGAGCGATGTGATGGCTCACTGCCCGGACGGTGCCGTGTTGATCACGGTGCAGAACCACACCAACTCGGTGGCGGTCTGTACGCTGGTGGGCGCGCCAGCCATTGTGCTCGTACACAACCGGGAGATTCCGGAAGAGATGCGTGCTGCGGCCTCGCGCGAAGGTGTCGCGTTGTTGCGGACGACGGACGACCAGTTCCATGTAGCCTTGAGGGTTGGGAAGGCGCTTGGAATCGGAGTGGGTGAATAAGGATTGTAAAGGCTCTTGAAAAACCCTTCGTGGCATGGGCGTCCCGCCCATGAAACACGGGCAAGATGCCCGTGCCACGTCTATGAACAAGGGTTTTTGGAAGAGACGCGATAGACAGTTGGAGGAAGTATGAACGTGAAGTTGATGGCGTTAGGGTTGTTGGTACCGGTATTCGCTTGGGCGCAAACGGTAGAGGTGCGCGCGGATCGCGATTCGCATGTGTATCGGTGCGGAGAACCGACCACGTTCACGGTGCGTGTGGTGGGCAAAGACAACCAGCCGCTGACGGCGGGACAGCTTAGCATCGTGCTGTCAAATTTCGGGACACAGCAGGTTGCGTATGCCGCCCTTGATCTTGCGAAGGCGAATCCCGCGACATGTACCGGCACGCTGCGCGAACCGGGTTTCCTCAAGTGCACTGCCGTTGCCAAACTCGACAAGGCGCAGGTCAGGGGAGTTTCCGGCGCGGCCTACGAGCCGGAAAAGATTGTGGCCGGTTCGCCCCGTCCGGCCGATTTCGATGCCTATTGGGATGCGGCGATTGCACGGCTTGAGGCCGAGGTGCCGCTTGATCCGCGTGTCGAACGCTTTGATCGTTACTGCTCAGACAAGCACGAGGCGTTCAAGGTGAGCTTTGCGACGTTTGACGGTCTGCGCGTGTATGGATTCCTTAGCGTTCCCAAGGGGCCGGGGCCTTTCCCAGTAGAAATCAATGTGCCGGGCGCGGGACCTGGCGTGACGGGCCCCAACGTCGGCATGGCGGATCGCGGATTTATCCATTTGGTGATGAACGTTCATCCTTTCGAGCCGGCGGCGGATGCCGAGGGCCAGAAAAAGCTATATGCCGAACAGGATCGCCAGGTGCAGGAGCGTTACGGCGTGAAGCGCTATTGCCTCGCGGGTGCGGCACAGCGCGAGACCTATTTCTACTACCGGATCATGTTGGGCATTAACCGTGCGGTCAACTGGGTGGCGGCCCGCCCGGATGTCGACAAGACGCACTTTGCTTACACGGGCAGCAGCCAGGGCGGGGGATTCGGTTTCTATCTCTTGGGGCTCAACCGTCACTTTACAAAGGGCGTGATCCATGTGCCTGCGATTACGGACTTGCTGGGCTTTCAAAAGGGACGCGACTCCGGGTGGCCGAAGCTGATTGAAAATATGCGGGAGTCCGACAAGGCCGCCGCCATAAAGGCTGCGCCTTATTTCGACGGTGCGCATTTTGCGCCCCGGATTACTTGCCCCGTGCGTGTGTCGGTCGGTTTCATTGATGAAACCTGCCCGCCTGCCGCTGTGTATGCGGGCTATAATGCCCTGCGCGTTGCCGACAAAGAGATCGGACACGGCATCGGCATGCCGCACAGGGTCTTCCCCGAGTTCTACAATCGGTTCGATCAGCAATGGCTGAGACAGAGATAAGCCCGCGCTTCGCGCGGACTTAGTGCGCATGTGTCATACAACAGGAGGGTGCGTAGATGAAACGGATGCAAGTCGCAGCTTGGGCTTCAGCCGCTCTCGGGACGGCGGCCGTCGCGCAGGAGATCGGGTATGTGGAGCGCTTCAGTCTGGCGCAGGACCGCGAGGCCGCGCTGCAGGAACTGGTGCCCGGCACGGACGATGATTATTTCTATCGTGCGCTGCACGCCCAGAATAGCGGGGAACGCGACCGCTTCAAGGAGATCATGAAGCGCTGGCAGCGCGACCGCGACGGGCTTCTAGTCGGCCCGGCGTACGAACTCCGCAACCGTCAAGCCCTGCTTGATTACGAGCGGGAGCCGCAGGCCACGCTTGATTATCTGAGGAATGAACTCGATCTGACATTTTCGCACGCGCGCCGTACCGAGAAGCGGGTGAGCCGCGCGCCGTCGCACTTCGACAACGCCGCGCTCGCGCCGGATGCGCTGCGCGAACACGCTTTGTGCGACCCCCGTTCGCTGGAGGATCTCAGCGATGAAGGCCTCGCGTTTGTCGCCGCCGCGAAGCTCACCGACGACCAACGGCGCAGCCTGCTCGCGCGTCTGCGGCGTCCCGACCTGCCGAATCTGGTCGATCTGGTCGCGGCTGATCTCGCTGCGCGCGGCAGCCGGGGCTTCGGTCACCACCCTGTGCATGCGCAAATGACGCTGGCACAGTTGGACGATCTGCTGCGCCGCATGCCGGGGCTGCGCAACGAGCAGGCTTTTGCGCTGGTTTATCTGGCTGCGCTCGTGCCGGCGGACGAGGTGGATCTCGACACCGATGCGGCTGCGCGTCAAGCCTACTTCGAACGGCTCTGGGCCTATGCGAGTACGCTGGAGCCTGCGCACAACTCGCTCAAGGTGAATGTGCTCTACAACCGTCTGCGCCATGACCTGACGCAAGGTGTTTTTGACCGTGCTCGCTTTCTGGAATACCTCAAGTTGCCGCGCCAGGTGTCAACCTTGCGCCCCGAGTTTCTTGAGCGCGTTCCGCACGCCAACCAGATCGCCCGGCTCGATCAAGATTTCAAGCTGATCGCTCTGCCGCCGGTGCCGCAGGAGGAGCCGCTGGT
>DAOTMQ010000014.1:2942-28149 GCA_035450385.1 Kiritimatiellia bacterium
CCACGCGCGTCGCGTTCGACCATCTGGCCGAGCGGTACGAGCTTTCGGCGGGCATCTACGTGGAGCGCGAAGCGCTGATCCGCCGCGAACGGGCGCAGATCGCCGTTCGTCCGAACCTGCGTCTCAACGGCCAGCCGGTCAGCGTGAAACTTTTGAAGGATGTGCGTCTGACGGTACAGGCGACCGATCTGCAGGGGCTCGTGACCACCAAAGAGTTTCCCGCCCTGATCTTGCGCGAAGACGCTGAGACTGTGCAGGAGATTCTGGTGCCGGAGCAAACGGTCGCGCTCGACGTGACCCTGCACGCCGAGATTCAAAATATCAGCGTGAACCAGAAACAGAAGCTGAGCCATACGGCGCATTTTGCTCTTAACGAGATGGAACGGACACCGCTGACACGCGCGCTCTATTTCGGGCGCGACGTCGATGGCCACTACGCCGACTTGCGCGGCAAGAATGGCGAACCGCTGGCTGGCGAGCCGATCTATCTGCAGATCCGGCACCGCTACTTCCAGTCCGACACCATCAGTGCCCATCTGAAGACCGATGAGAACGGTCGTGTGCGACTGGGCGCGCTTGATGGCGTGCGTTCGCTTTCCATCACTTCTAGCGATGGGGTGTCCGGCTCTTGGCAACCGTTGCACGATGTTTGCACCCTGCCGGAGGCGCTACACGGCAGGGCGGGCGACACGCTGCGCGTGGCATTGCCGCCGGGTGCCGATCCGGCGGCAACGTTGCTGGAAACCCGGCGCGGTCGATTCGTGAAGGAGTGGAGCGCCGCGTTAGCGGTGAAGGATGGCTTTTTGGAACTGCGTGGGTTGCCGACCGGTGACTATTCGCTCTGGCTCGCCGAACCCGCGCGGGAGATCGCGGTGCGTATGACGCAGGGCGAGTCGCGTGACGGCTTTGTGGTGGGATCGCGCCGTGCGCTGGAACTGCCGCGCCTCAAGCCGCTTGCGGTGACTGCCGTCACGCCCGGCAAGCAGACGATTGAAATCCGGCTGGCGAATGTCACGCCGTTCGCCCGCGTGCATGTGGTGGCGACGCGCTATCAACCGGCCTACGACCTGTTTGCCCGGCTTGGTGCGACTGCGGCCACGCGCCCGCTGTGCCAGCCTTGGCAGTCGGCGCGCGCGTTTTACGAATCAGGGCGCGACATCGGCGACGAGTACCGCTATATCCTCGACCGCCAGCAGGCGCGCACGTTCCCCGGCAACATGCTGGAACGCCCCGGTCTGCTGCTTAACCCGTGGGCGCTGCGCACGACCGACTCCGACAAAGAACGGCTCAAGGCAGGCGGCGCGTATGCGGGCCGCGCAGCGCGGGAGGCCAAAGCCGACGGGCGTGGCGCGGCGGCACCTGCGGAACGGGGGGGGGCAGGGACGCCCGAGGGCTTTGCCTCGCTTGACTTCCTGCGCCAGCCCGCCGTGACGCTGTTGAATCTGGTGCCGGACAAGTCGGGGACGCTCTCGATCCCGCGCGAGGCACTCAAAGGGCTGCCCTGCCTGCGTGTGCTGGCGGTGGACCCGACAGCCACCGTACTCGCTTGCGCTTATCTTGACGACACGCCGGTCGAGACGCGTGATCTGCGGTTGGCCGACGGACTGGAGCCGGCCAAGCCGTTTGCCGAGCAGAAGCTGATCACGCCGCTGCAAGCCGGCGAGACGGTGGCGGTGGCCGACTTGGCGGCCGCGCGGTTCAAAGTGTTCGGCACGGTCGCAGACCTCTATCGGCTCTTCGCGACGCTCAATCCCGATCCGACCTTCGCCGAGTTTGATTTCGTGGCGAAGTGGGATAAGTTGGACGAGGCGGAACAGCGTCGGCTCTACTCCAAATATGCCTGTCATGAGCTGCACCTCTTCCTTTATCACAAAGACCCGCGCTTCTACGAGGCGGTGGTCGCGCCCGCGCTCGCCAATAAAAAAGACAAAACCTTTATCGATCATTGGCTGCTGGGCAATGATCTGAGCGGTTTTCTAGAACCGTGGCGTTTTGGACGACTGAATGCGGCCGAGCGCGCGCTGTTGGGCAAGCGCTTGCGCGCCAAGGCACTTTCGTTGGCGCGGGACGCGCGCGAGCGCGCCGACCTGACGCCGCCGGACATGGAGGCGTTTAACCGGCGTTTCGACACTGCCATTCAGGCCGGTGCGTTGGAAGACGAGGCAACTGCCACTGAAATCTTGGCTCGGGAGAACGCACAGGATCCGTTCGACACCGCACCGTCGAAACCGAAACCCGCTGGGGCACCTCAAGCT
This sequence comes from Kiritimatiellia bacterium, assembly GCA_035450385.1. Classification (GTDB taxonomy): domain Bacteria; phylum Verrucomicrobiota; class Kiritimatiellia; order RFP12; family UBA1067; genus DUPH01. The sequence goes on from DAOTMQ010000014.1 coordinate 5,198, forward strand.
CTCCGCGCGGCGAGACAGGAAGCCGCCCCTGCCCCGAGTGTCGCAGTGGATGCGGCGGTGGCTGTTAAAAGCCCGGTGATTTTGAAGAATATTTATGGGTCGACGAGAGAAAGTGGGACGCGCCAAGCCAAGAAACGTGACGGGCCGGTCAGCGAGTTAGAGGACAAGGGGGATATTCCGGTTTTCCTTGAGGAGTTGTCCGCTGAACGCGACCAAGGACGGCGCTTCTTCCAGAAGCTGGACAAGACGCAGGAGTGGGCGGAGAACAATTACTGGCATCAGCCGATCGAGCGGCAGGTCGCCGCACTGGTCGCGGACAACGGCTTCTGGGCCGATTACGCGATGCACGACGGCCGGACGCCCTTCCTCTCGAAAGCGCTGCTGGAAACGACCTCGTCGTTTACTGAAATGATGTTGGCACTGGCGGTGCTGCAGGTGCCGTTCGAGGCTGGCGCGCACACGGAGCAGGTCGAGGGTGCGTCCTACACGTTGAAAGCGGCCTCGCCCTTGCTGCTTTTCCACCGCGAGATTCGCGAGAGTGCACGCGCCAAAGAGGCCGACTCGGTGCTGGTTGCGCAGCGCTTCTTCCGCGCGGACGACCGTGCCCGCTTTGAAAACGAGAAGAAGTTTGACAAGTGGGTGACCGATGAGTTTTTACCGCAGGTGGTCTACGGCACGCATGTGGTGCTGACGAATCCCACCGGCGAGCCCCAGGCGTTGAACGCCTTGCTGCAGATCCCGGTCGGTTCGATTCCCGTGAATGCCGGGTTCACGTCGAAAGGCGTTTATCTGGTGCTGGAGTCCTATGCCACCCAGACTTTAGAGTATTTCTTTACCTTCCCGGCGACCGGGCGTTTTGCGCACTATCCGGTAACCCTCGCAAAAGAGGGGCGCGTGATCGGCGCGGCCGAGCCCTTTACATTCAATGTCGTGGAGCGGCTAAGCCGTGCCGACACCGAGTCGTGGGCGTGGCTCTCGCAGAACGGCACGGCGGAGCAGGTGCTCGCGTTTCTCGACAAGGCCAATATCCATCGGCTTGATCTGAATGAGATCGCGTGGCGCATGAAGGACAAAGCCTTTTTCAAAACGGTGATCAGCCTGCTGGAGGCGCGCCACATGTATCACGACACGCTCTGGTCGTACGGTATTCTGCACAACGAGCCTGCGGTGATCCGTCCGTTCCTGCAGCATTCGTCCTTCGCGACACGGTGCGGCCTGTGGCTGGAGTCGCCGCTGCTGTCGCTGAATCCGGTCGAGCGTTTCGTTTATCAGCACCTTGAATATGCGCCGCTCGTCAATCCACGCGCGCATCAGGTCGGTGCGCAGCGTACCATCCTGAATCCGGCCTTCCTGCGCCAGTACCAGCACTTCATGACGGTGCTCCGCTACAAGCCCCGTCTGTCGGCCGCCGACACGCTGGCGGTGGCCTACTACATGGCGTTGCAAGACCGCGTGGCCGAAGCGTTGGAGACCTTCGGACGGGTGAAGCGCGACGAGATCACAGAGAAGCTGCAGTACGACTATCTGGCGGCGTATCTGGCCTTTTACACCGGCGACCTTGAGCGGGCGCGCGCGCTGGCCAAGGCGCATGCGAACGAAGGCGTGGCGCGTTGGCGCGACCGCTTCGCGCAAGTGTTGGCGCAGCTCGACGAGATCGCCGGGAGCGCAAGCGGCGCCGTGCCGGTCAATGCGGAGAGCCGCGACCAAGCGCAAGGCGCGCTGGCCGCGACCGAACCGACACTGGAGCTGCTGGTGGAGGCGGGACGCATTCAGCTCGACACACGCAATGTGGCGGAAGTCACGCTCAACTTCTATCCGATGGACATCGAGTTACTCTTCTCACGCAACCCCTTCCTGCAGGAGGGGGCCGCGCAATTCGCCTTCATCCGGCCGGTGGCGAGTCGGACGGTTGCGGTCGCCGCCGGACAGAAACGTACCACGGCGGAGTTGCCGCCGGAGTTCGCCACCAAGAACGTGATGGTGGAGGCGCTGGCGGGCGGCGTACGCAAGACACAGGCCTACTACGCCAACACGCTCAGGGTACAGATGATTGAGAGTTACGGGCAACTGGTGGTCACGCAGGCCGAGACCGGCAAACCGGTACCGGGCGCGTATGTCAAAGTGTACGCCCGCGTGGGTGGTGGTGCGGTTAATTTCATTAAGGACGGCTACACCGACCTGCGCGGTCGCTTTGATTATGTGTCGCTCAACACCGACGAAGCCAATCAGGCCGAGCGTCTGGCGGTGCTGGTCATGAGCGATGCCTTTGGTGCGGTCGTGCGCGAAACCCAACCGCCGAAAAGGTAGGAGTATGATGAAAACAAGAGGTGTGATCATTGGATTGTGCGTGTTTTGCGTTGTTTCGGGTGCGTTCGCAGAGCGGACGGGGCCGTGGTCGAAGGAGAAGGCGTGGGCGTGGTACAACGCCCAGCCGTGGATGCGCGGTTGCAACTACATGCCCGCGAGTGCGGCGAATCGCGTGGACCAGTGGCAGGAGTTGGGCAGCGAAGAGCGGTTCAAGGAGGTGGATCGCGAACTGGCGCTGGCGGCGTCGATCGGCTTCAACACGTTGCGCATCTTGGTCGAAGAGCAGGGCTTTGGCGTGTGGTATCACGATCACGACGGTTTCATGACGCGGTTCGAGCGCATGCTCTCGATCATGGAGCGGCATGGAATCCGCGCCATCGTTGTGCTCGGCAATGATTGCTCGCGTCCGAAGGAGTTGTGGAAGCTGCCGGCTCCGGGGCCGCAGCCCTGCGACTGGGGTTACCACGGGGGACGGAAGCTCTCGCAGCACGGATCGTTTCCGGGGGCGATCGGTTACACGTCGCTTGATGATCCCGAACTTAACCCGAAGTTCTTCCAGATGTGCGAGGAGCTGTTGATGAAGTATCGCGATGACGATCGCATCGCCTTTTGGAACCTCTGGAACGAGCCGGGGAACAACGGACGCGGAAAGATCACCGCACCGCACCTGCAGAAGCTCTTTGAACTGGGGTGGCGGATTGATCCGAAGCAGCCGCTAGCGGCGGATCTTTGGGGTGGTGCCTACGGCGCTGCCGATGACAAGAACGAGGCGCAGAAAGTTGCGGGCGCGTGTTCGGACATCGTCAGCTACCACTCGTATCGTCCGCTCGCAAGCCAGGTCGAACTCGTGAAACGGCTCAAGACGCTTTACGGGCGTCCGATGGTCAACACGGAGTGGCTGGCGCGCATCCTCGGTTGCGAGGTGTTTGACTGTTATCCGTTCTTTGCTCAGAACCGCATTGGCTGCATGTGCTGGGGGTTTGTGGCGGGGAAGTATCAGACCTATGAGCCGTGGGAGGGGATGTGGCGAGAGGTCGAGCGGGGCGGCGGTCAACACTATGACCTGTCGAAGTGGTTCCATGATCTGTTCCGGCCTTCGTTGCGTCCGTATGATCCGAAGGAAATCGACGTGATCAAAAACGTCAATGCGCAGATGGATGCGGAGCGTGCGGGGGGATCCATCCGTACCAAGATCGCGAAGACGCGCAAAATCGTTGCGGAGGATATGTGGCAGGGTTTCCGTCGGACAAAGTTTGACTTCAACGGTCGCACGGCTTGGGTGGTGGAACCTTCGCGCGCACCGCGGGCGGGAATGCCTTGGACGTGGACGATGCAGTGGGCCGAGGCGTTTGTGGACCGTACGGGCGTGCCTGATCTTCTGCGTCAGGGCTTCCATCATGTGACGCTCGAAGCCTTTGACCTACGTGCGAATGACGAGGGGGTCGCGCAGTTTGCCGAGTTTCAAAAATTCCTTGTGAATGAGCTTGGCTTCGCGCCGAAGGCAGATTTGGTAGGGATGAGCTGGGGCGGCTTTTTCTCCGTGCGTTACGCGGCGGCGCATCCGGCCAACGTGGCGAAAATCTATCTGGATGCGCCGTTGCTGAACTTCGACGGATTTGGCAGCGATCCGAATCGCATCGGTCCTTGGGGCGCGGTCGCGCCTACGGACGGCAACTGGGGTGCGGTGCCGGGTATGCCGGTGAATCAGGCGGAGGCGATCGCGAAGGCCGGTATCCCGGTGCTGCTCTTGTACGGTGGTCAGGATCAGACCGTTCTGCCGGCGAAAAACTGCGAGTTGTTCACCACCCGCTTCAAGGAGGCCGGCGGCAAGATCGAGGTGAATCAGCGCGGTCTGTTCGGGCACCACCCGCACGGCGTGGACCCGGATAAGACGGGGCTGATCACGAAGTTTTTCATGCGCTAGTTCCGCAACGGGTTACTGCGTCACCGGCATAGGCACGGGCTTGCCCTCGCGTTGCATTGCGAGTTGGTCGGCAGGTTCATAGACCCCGTAAAAAACGGCGTTCAGGTCGATCCACGTCGCGATGCGGCGCAGTTCGTCGGGCGTGAGGCGAACGTTGCTGTGGCCGACTTTGAGCATCTGAAACAGTGCACTGCCGCGTGCGCTGTCGGCGCCACCTTCGGGCGTCACTTGGATCTGGTTGCGCATGGCGAAGCAGGGGACGAGCGGCGCGCCGGTTTTCTTGGAGCGTCGGCGGGTCTGCTTGCCGTTCTTGTCGGTGGCGTAGCACAGCGAGTGGTAGGACGCCGTGTACGGTCCCGTGATCGTGCGCGAGAGGTTGATGCCGCCTTTGGCCTCCTTGTCGTTGTGGCAGGAGACGCAGCGGGTGTCGAGTATCGGTTGCACCTGTTCCACGAATCCGTAGGGCCGTCCTGATTCGGGCGTGGGGGTGAGTTGGGCGGCGGGGCGCTTCATCGCTTGCGTGATCTTGAGGGCGGCGGGCGAGACGGTCATTTTGTTCTCGTGGCACCCGACGCAGGAGGCGCGTTCACCCGGCATGAGCGAGGTGCTGGAGCGCATGACGCGATAAGCGCAACCATCGGCATCAAGCGCATGGAAGAGGATCGGCTTGCGGGCCGGCACAATGAAACGCGCTGAGCCGTCCGCCTCGACTGGCGTTACACCCAGCACGGCGCGCGTATTTTCCTCGCCGGCGACGCCGATACGCGGCACGTTGGCGTCGCGCGTGGTTTTGGGGAAGACCTGTACCACGCGAATCTCGCGAATCGTACCGCGCACCGCATTGGGGAGCCCCTCGTAGATGTCGGCGATGAAAACCTCGCCTTCGCCACGTTCGGCAAGTTGCGGGTTGAGCACCGAGGGCAAGACGGGCGGAACGGGACGGGGGGCGAGTGGGGTCGGACAGGTCGCGCCGAGGAGTCCCTCGCGGTAGAGCAGTTCGCGGTTGCCTTGGTCGTCGAGCACATAGAGTCCCAGTGCAGGGTCGGGATTGTGGCGCGTCGGCTCGTACATTAGCGGATCGCGACTGTAGGCGACCAAGAACAGCTTTTCGGAAAGCGGCCAGGGTGCGTTGTACCACTCGTTGTTGGGGCCGCGCTCACATTCAGGATAATGGCCGGGCGTGAAACGCGTCACCGCCGCTTGGCTGTTGTTGTCAACGGTCGGATCGATCAGCAGGATCGGGCCGCCGGTAACCGCATGATGGGCGGATGCCACGCACACGATCTTGCTGCTGCCGGGGATGGCCTTGGCTTGGAAGGTGCAGTGGGGTTTGGCCGTTTCATTGCCCCAGACGGCCATCGGGTTTGTGCCGTCGGGCCGCATGGACCAGAGGTTCTGGTGCGTCACGGCATCGCGATCGATGTAATCCCAGCGTGCGAACAGCAGGTGGCCGCTGTTGGCCACGGCCGGGAACCAGTCATTCACGTCATTCCACGAGAGTTGCTGGATGTGCGATCCGTCACGCTCCATGCGGTAGACCGTGTAGGAGTGCCAGCGGTCGCTGTAACCCCACCAGAAACAGCGAGAGGTGGCGCGACGGCGCGTCGAGACGAAAGCGATGCCGCCATCGGGTAGCCATTCCGGCATCATGTCGTCAAAGGTATCGTTGGTGAGTTGGCGGAGATTGGAACCGTCCGCGCCGATCTCATAGATATGGAAGTAGTGGTGGTTGGTGTCGGTTTCATTGCACGGCAGGGTACGCGGGTCCAGTGAGCCTTCGGTGGCGACGAACGAAAAGAGGATCTGCTTGGCATCGTATGAGAGGCGCGGTTCAAGCAGGCTGCCGGAAGGCAGGCGACCGCCGATCAGGTCGCGGCGGGCCAACGAGATGCCGGGCTTTTCCAGAACGAACAGGCTGCCGCCCGGACGCTGACGCCAACCGAAGTACTGCGCCACTTCGTGGTTCCAAGACGGGTTACGGCGCGTGCAGAAAAGCAGTTCGCCGAGCGCGAGTTTGGGATCAGCTAAGAGGGCGGCGCGTTTCAACAGCCGTGTCCGCAAATAACTCTTCCAACCCTTGTCCGCCGGAACGGAAATGGTCTCTCCCGTGATGTGTGCCGTCCGGGCGGTCTGCTCGTCGATACATGCCGCGAGGCGCGCCGCATCGCCGCCGCCGAAGAGCCCGTCGTCCTGCACCCATTCGGAAATCGCGAGCAACAGCAGATCCGGTTCCGGCGCGCGCGGCACGCCCTCCAGCGCCTGCTTTACTGCACTGCGGAAAGCGGCGGCGAGTTTCGGGGCGAATGCCTCCGTTTTAGTCAAAACTTTCAAGCCCTCGATCCACGTACCATCGTAACGCATGATGACCACCGGTCCGTCGCCGGAGTACTTCACACCCCGGCCGTCGGCTTCAAGCGTCCACGCGCCGTCGGTGTCGCGTATGATGACATATCCGCCGAAGCCGTCCTCCGGATTGCCGTCCGAAACGATCACGAACGGAAACGCCGCAGCCGTGTCGATCATGCCTTTGTAGATCCTGAGGTCTTTGCCGACTCCGTAAATCTCCGGCGTACTGGTCAAGGCGGCTGTATCACTGGTGTATTCGTAACGCCAGACGGTCGCATCTGGTTTGTCCGAAAAGCCCTCCGAGGCGCGGTACGAGCCGCCGTTCTCGTATGCCACCAGCGGATCCCATCCCGTGGTGTCGCATGTGTGGTTACCGCGACGGTTCACCACGAACCGCAACGTGTCGTCCGCCTTCACCGCCAGCGCAAGTTTGACCTCCTTGCCGGTCGCGTCTTTCCCGTCCAGCACCGCCGACCACACTTCTGTCGCGCCATGCCACACCGCGACACGCACGCCGTCACCGTCGAGATGCAGTTTCTTGACTGTTCCGGAAACCGTCACGCGCCCGTCCTTCGGCGCGACAAAGACGCGCGCCGCATCACACGCATTGCCTGGATGCGTCCAGTTTTTGCCGATCCGCGCCCACATCTCGCCGCCGGTCCAGTAGGTTGAGTCGTACCACTTCTCGCCGTCCTTCGGCGGCGTCCGCATCATGCTGAATGCGCCGACGTCCCGCGCCGGATAGACCAGTGTGACGTTGCCCGAGGCGATCTTTACACCCGGCACGCCCGTCAGTTCCGAGACGGCAACCCCGTCCGCCGTGTGCACTGTGGTGCTTGCGAGCGCTGACGCCTTTCCTGAAAACTCACGTGGAACCGGTGCTGGCACCGTAGTCATCGCCGGATCGGCATCCCGACGGAGCAATGCCCACTGTCCCGGAACTTGGACGTTCCCTGCCAGGCAGACCATCGGCAATATCGCAACACAAAGTCCCAGTTTCACGTTCACTTCTTTTCCCTTCACTTCCTTACGTCCGTCTCAGGCTCCGAGAGGAAACACATTCAAGCGCAGGTCTCATTCAACGTATTTTGAGCAACGTTCCGGCGCAATACGTATGCAGGAGTTTCACCTCGCCAAGACCCACATAGCAGGGATCCCCCCAATTCGAACAGATCGCAAGCTTCACATAGCGCACCCGGTCGACATCCAACTTGATCAGATGAGCCGGCTCATCCGTCGAGCCACTTCCTATCGGCAGTCCGAAGAAACCATGCTCAGAATACGCATGATCCGTGCCAGCCAAATAGATCCGCGTACCTCGAACCCCACGCTTCAAACACCCCGACGCCGAACTCATATCAGGAAGGACGGTTTGGTTGTACTGCCAAATCACCACCGCATCAAGGTCGACCTCTCTGCCCAGATCGAATTCGACCCATTCGTTGGTGATCACGCCGAATCCGGAAAGCCACATGCTACTTTGTCCCAAGCCGTTCGTGTGGGTGGCCGCCAGCCCGGTCCCTTCTATGCCGGAATCGTCGATCAGTCTGGACACGGGATTCGTATCGGACGCGCTGCTGGACTGCACGACGCGCGGCGTACGCCAGACACTTTTGTCTATGTCTGGTGGGGGTGCCACCTCAAACTTGACTGCACTGAGACCGACCACGTCGGTCGCGCCCCAGTTAGAATGGATATCGAGGCGGACGTACCTCGTTTCCGTCGCCGTCAACGGCACATACTGAACCGGCTCGAGTAAGGTTCTCGACGCTCTTCGCAGTACATTGCTGGCGGCGATCGTCGTAAAGACACGGTTTGTTCCTGCTGTCTGGATGCTGTAGGCCTTGATACCGCGCGCCGTTAGGTTGGTCTGTGCCAACTGCCAGAGCAAAACCGACTGCAGGTCATAGGGCGCACCCAGATCGAACTCGATCCATTGATCCGAGAGGACGACGTTGGTTTGCGAGTGCCAGAACAGCCCGCCAGCATCTCTGTCCACGTGCAGGGCGTCGCGTCCGGTTCCGATCAGGCCGACGTCATCGACCAGATAAGACGGCGAAACAAAACCGGACCGCTGATAGGTCGTACTCGCCGACGCCTCGACGTATGCGAGCGTCAGCGCGTTCGTCGCGGGATGGACACGCAGAACCTCGAATTTCACTTCGCTCAGCCCCACAATACTGCCACCACCCCAATTTGATTGGATATTGAATCGAACGTACCGGACACCATGTACGTACAGCGGCACGACTTGTATGGGTTCATTGGTGGTTCCTGCCGCCTGGTTGAGATGCCCCGTTGCGTACTCGACGAAGATCCGGTCTTCCCCTGCCGTCAGGATTGTGAAGTCTTTGACGCCGCGCGTGGTCAAGGTCTTTTGTGCCAGTTGCCAGATCAGTGCGTTGGTCAGATCACATGTCATGCCGAGGTCGAACTCGACCCACTGGTTTGAGACAATGATACCCGTATTGGAGTGCCAGAACAGCCCACCCCCATTGTTGGGCAAATGCACGGCATCGCGGCCTATACCGGAGAGACCCGAGTCGTCAATCATGTAGGTTGGAGAAACAAAGTTGGCTTGACCGGATGCTGTACCGTCCCACGTCGTGCTCGCCGTCGCCGCGATGGGCGACATGATCCGGACCTGTGGCTCCTGCGGCACCTGAGGCACGGGATAGACCTCGAAACGTACTTCGCTCAGTCCCACGATCGCGGAATCCCCCCAACTTTCATGGATGTCGAAACGGATCCACCGGACATTGTCCGCGATGAGCGGTACGATCTGGACTGGTACACTCACGTTTTTCGTAGCCTGGCTGAGCTGGTTGCTGGCCGATAAAAGTGCATACGCCTTGTCTGTACCCGCCGTCAGAATCGAAAACGACCGAAGGCCACGCGTGGTCATACTCTCTTGCGCCAGTTGCCAGATCAACGCATTGGTCACCCGGTACGTTGCCCCGAGGTCGAATTCGAGCCATCCGTTCGTGACCGCATTCCACCCCGAATGCCAGAATAGATTGCTGGCATTAGCGCAGTTATGCATGGCATTCCGTCCGGTGCCTGTCAGCCCGGAACCGTCGATCAGGTATTGCGGTGAGACAAACCGCGGTTGACCCTGTGACGTCCCGTCCCAGGTCGTCCGTGCGGCCGCATTTACCGGCGCAATGATAATGGGTTCCTCGGTCAGGCCGATTCTCACAGTGGCCAAGGCCAAAACAGCACTTGCGCCAATCGTCTTCGTCACCCTGTCTTTGAACGTCATGGTACGCTCCGTTTTTCGAGTGTCTCCTGATTTACGGTTGCTTTGGTTGAAGTGCTGTTAGTATAGCACACGCCGATCTGATCGAACCAGTGTTCGAAATGTTTTTTTGGTGATTTTTGGTGATCGATTACGTTATTCACTCTCACACTCGGATCGTGTATGCTTTGTCCCATGTTACGCGGTGGGGAGAGGCGAGATGCTACGACAAGCGGTTGCGGGCCGTTGTTCAGGCATGTAGGCTGGATAGGGCGGTTGGCCGTCGGCGCGTTGTTGCTGGTCGGGGTCGTTGGGTGCGGCGACGGACCGCGATTGCGTCCGGTGACACCGGAGTCGGTGGTGCTGGCCTTTGGCGACAGCTTGACCTCAGGTGAGGGCGCCGATGAGGAGCAGAGCTATCCGGCAGTGTTGGCGCGTCTTCTGGGTTGCGAGGTCGTGAACGGCGGTGTGGCCGGCGAGATCACGCAGCAGGGCGTCGCCCGTTTGCCGGAGATGTTGCTGGACCATCGACCACAGATGGTTATCATCTGTTTCGGCGGTAACGATATGCTGCGTAAACTGGACGATGAGGTGATCACGCGGAACCTGCGCGAAATGATCCGTGCCGCGCATCAGGCGAAAGCCGACGTGATCCTGATCGGGGTTCCGCGCCCCGGATTGTTGCTGCGCGCGCCCTCCTTTTATCAGGAGGTTGCGGAGGAGTTCGGCTTGGTTTACGAGGACAAGATCGTGGCCAAGATCCTCTCGAGGCCGACGCTGAAAAGTGATTTGATCCATCCGAACGCCAAGGGTTACCGGAGACTTGCTGAGCGTCTGGCCGATGTGATCCGGAAAAACTCTTGATGACAAAGCCCCTATAATCGGTCGGTGGCAGAGGCATACGTTGCTCGCTCTCTCATTCATCGCGCGGCGATGAATAAGCTGGGCCTCCCGCCGCGAGATAGCCGCCTGATTCCCCGGTTGGCTTTGCAGACACCCAGAAGGAGTAGAGCGACGCAACGCGAAGCTTGAACCGGAAGCGGACGGGCTTCCCGGCGAAACGCGCAAGATCGCCACCTTTCCACGTAATCGCGCGCTTGGTCGCATCCTCACGCACGAGCGTCGTGCAGTCGTCGGCGGAATAACCCGCATAGGGCTTCCCATTCTCGTCAAGGACCTCCACGGCGAGGGTGCCGAAACGCGCATCGGCATTCACGAAGAGGTGGGAGCCGGTAAACACTACCGGGCGCGTCACGAGTTCTCCCTGCGCGTCCGTCGTCATGCTCGCAAAACCGTCACGCCGCAATATCGCCACGCCTACGGAAAAATTCCAGTGCATGCCGTTGGGGATCACGCACGTCGGCGGATCGTTCTGAGTGCCGTCGCCGCGCGCGCCCACGTAGTAGAACCACAGTTGTTCGTCCTTAATCACAAAACCGCTGGAGCAGGGGCCTACGTAGCCCGAATCCCAGCGGCCCGAACCCCAGCCCGAGTCGGCAATCGCAGGCGTGCGGTCGGGACGCGTGAAGTGGAAGCCGTCACGCGAATAGGCGAAGTGCAGGGTCGTCGTTTTGGGCATGCCCGCTTTCGCGGCTAGGTCGTTGTCGCGTCCGCAGAGGATCTTGAAGAATCCGACCATGATCGACTCATAAGGCGTGGCGTCCACATTGTAGAGTTGGGCATTGCGGTACTCTTTCCCGCCCACTGTACGCGGCAGGTCTTGGTTGTCGCATGCCAGCCACAACGCGCAGTCGGCGGTATTGGTCTGGTTGGGTCCGTGCCCTATTGGAAAATTCCAACTTCCGCCCCCGATGAAGTCTTGGTGCGCGCGGTAGATACGCGAGCGTGCCCGCCAACTGGCGCGCAGGCTCCACACCCACTTGCCGAGGAACGGGTTGTAGAACATCGTGGTGCTGTCGCCATGCTGGCCCGTCAGGCGCGCAAACGTCCAGCGGGCGCCATCACGCGAAACATACTGGGCGCTGCGTGTGGGATTGCCGCCCGGCGAAATGGACATGCACCAGCGTTCGTAGGGATTCTTGGCCGCGTAGTCCGGCCACACGCTGAATGTGTCGGCAATCTGATGCGGCAAGAGGACGTTGGTGCCGCTCGCCCCAACCGGTGGACGTTCCCAATGGATGCCGTCCTTCGATTCCGCGAGGCTGATCTTGCCCGCCCATCCGGAAAGGTACCAGATGCGGAAACGCTGGCGCGTGGGGTCCCACCAGATTGCGCCACCCGGCATGCAGCATCCCGGTGAACGCGTCAGTTCGTCCTTTGTTTGCGGCCACATCACGGGGTTGCCCGCGTATTGAACCGGCTTGTGGAACGCGCGTGTTACGTTGGTGATCGACTCCACCAGGAAATCATCCACGAAGAGTTGGCGACCGAGGTCGATCGGAATCACCTTCGGGATATTTGCGGCCTCCAGATAGGGGGCACGGATCGGGTTCGGGTCACGCGGATCGATACGCGGTGGCCACTCCTTCGGCAACGTAATGCCGTTGTACAATGTTCGTCCGCCGTCTGGAGTTTCCGGGGTGGTGCGCGAAGGCAAGGTTTTCCATTGAGGCTGTCCGCGATGGATCGTATCGGGTTGTAGAAATTGGTCGGGCGATAACACGCGATCTGAGAGGCGGCATTGTGAAAGCGATCCGCAAATCACGTTGCCGGCCATGCCGCGCCCGCCGAGGCCAAACCGGCCGCCCTCATCAAAGGTCCCCTGGAATGGTTTCATGGACTTTCGGCCCGCGGGCTGGCCGTCGAGGTAGAGACACCATTCGGCGGTTCCGTCCGCGAGCCGGTGAGCAAACGTAAGTGCAAAATGGTGCCAGCCATTCGTGAGCGTGTTGGGGTCCGTCACGGTTGTCAGCAGCGAGTCGCCTGCATAGGGGGCGGCGGAAAAGATCTGCCAGGTGAGCCCCGGATGAATGCTGTCGCGCCGGAACGTGAGGAACCAGCGGTTCGTCGTGTGCGTGAACGCGCTTACAACCATCCACGTCTCACCCTTCTCTGGAAGCCGTGAGAAGTTATACCATCCCTCCACGGTGAAGTCGTTGGTGGGCGTGAGGTAGTGTCCCGCCGTGTCACTGAAGGCGAAGTCCGTCGCGCCGGCGCCTCCACGTGCGTGGAGGGCATAGCGTCCGGTAGTGCCCAGTTCGCAATACTGATCGGCATCGACAATCAAAAGGTCATTTGCCGACGAGACCGCGCACCGTCCGTCCGGTATCAGGTTCGCATCGCACCCGAGCGGCCATTCGGCAATCGTTCGCGCACATACCCCCGTCGCGGCAGCCGCAAACACCACCGCCATCATCTGTATCCTTGTTGTGTTCATTTTCATCATCGTTGCCTCATCTGAACCACTACCTGAGAATCACCGCTGTTCCGCCTTCGCTATCTTTTGCTTCAAATGCGATAGGTGTAAATCCGGGGACAAGACCCGATCAAACAGGGACACAACGGCTTTCTTGTCTTGATCAGTCAGCGCACTCGCTTGTAAGTCCCGTTTTAGGTCAGCAACGACCTGTTCCAGATGCCCCTTATTATCGTCGTTTCTAATCAGGAGCGGTAACGATGTTAACCTGTCAAAAATGGGCTGAAGCGAACGTTTAACCTGTTCCTTTTTTCCGTCATAGTCGCGGTAGGAAAAATCGACCTGTTCCATAATCTCCGACGAGAGCAACTCACATGTGCCCGGCAGATAATCCATGCCTGTAAACGGCAGCAACGGCAAAATGGTGTGCATGGATTTCAAGTTGTCTTTCAAAATCCATTGGGCTACATCAGTCTCAAATCCAATTGCAATGCATCGCACCCAACTTTGGTTTTCATTTCTTAGGCCGTTGATTATCCAATGCAACCTGGCACATAGCAAACCAAGGGTATTCTCGCCGTTCTCCATTGAAGCGGTAACCACAATGTTCGAAAAAAGTACTTGGCCGCACAGCGCAACTGCGCCTACCGATTCGTTCGGGAGGCCTCTGTAGTTGCCAGTCTCTACAAGTGGAGAAACATAGCGTTGCATCATGTCACCGGGAATGGCCCGTATGATATCATCAGTCGGCACGGACTCGGAGTCTGTCGCCTCATCTATTGTCAGCAAAAGACGGCAATAATTTGTTTCGGTTGAGGAAACTCGGATGGGGTCTGGAAATGTCGGCATGTCAGAAATAACTTTCACCAAATGTTGCACGAGTCTCTTCTTTTTTTGCGTCGAAACATGCCTATGCAAAAGAAACATTACCTCGAAGATCAGCGTCAAAATCAGCAAGCATCGAATGATCAGCTTTTTGTTTGCGAGAGGGCGTTTCATTGCTCATCCTTTTACACGAATCGTCAGCCCGAGTCAAAAAATTCTTGAGTTGCACTTGCACTTTGAACGCCGTTACGCTATGGCTCATGTCGGTTTTTTATTTCCGGTTTACGGGGGTTTGCCCGACAAAAAATTTTGACTATAATGTTTCGCATGAAAACTGCACAAAGGGGAGACTCGCGACGGCGAGATGTTCTGTGCGCTCTTTTGGGTGCCGCGACGACGTTTTCGTCGTTTGCCGTGTTTGTGGCATCATCAATCGCTTATGCGGCGGAGCCGACGGCCGCCGAAATCGAAAGTGCCATTGTTGCTTCCGCCGCAGAAACAGCGGCGTTGCAGGCAAAGCTGTCTGATCGCGTCTCGCTTGCCGATTACGCGCCGAAGGTCACGGTGGTCAACGGCACGAATGTGTGGACGGCGGCGCTTCAACAGGCAATCGACGAGCACGAAATCGTTGTGATTCCCGCGCGGCAAGCCACGTACTACATTGACGGAACGGTAAGGATACCCTCCAACCGCCGCATTGAGGCAGAGGGCGCGACGATCGCGCTGTTGCCGGGCACGGATGTGGTTATGCTGCGCAACGAGAAGGCTGCGGATGGCACGCTCGCACCGACGCACCAAAATCCACGTGACGACAACATCGCGATTATCGGTGGCCGGTGGGAGGACTGGCGGCGCGCGCGCGCCGGTTACGGCAGGAGCGGCCGCTGGGACATGTCCGAACGCAAGCTTGGCAACTACTACGGCGTTTCAACGCTGATGCTCTTCATCTGCTGCGATCACATCACGCTTAAGGGGGTAACCTTCGCGCATGCAAGCGCCTTTGCCTATCAGGGCGGGAACAGCAGCGATGTCCATCTGACGGACACGGTTTTTGACCGCTGCACGGCCGACGGTTATCATCTAAACGGTAACCTTTCGCGGGTACACATCCAAAACGCGCGCGGACAGGTGGGGGACGATCTCGTGGCCCTGAACGCCTATGATTGGCTCAATTCGTCGGTGACATTCGGGCCGCAGAAGACGATCCTCTGCGAGGATCTGGAGTTGGTCGGTTCCGGATATCCGGCGATCCGTATTCTGCCGGCCACCTATCGCTACAAGGACGGGACGGAAGTAGACTGTGCGATCAGCGACGTCATCTTCCGCCGCGTGAAAGGGATCAAGTGTTTCAAGATGTATTTACAGACCCCCAACTATGCGGTCGGCACAGAGCCGGAGTGGTCCAAGATCGGTTCGGGCGGCAACTTACACTTCGAGGATATCGAGATCGATCTTGATCGTCCGATCGATATGTTCGAGGCCTATACCGGCTCCGATCCGGTGCGTGGGCATTTCGGCGCGTTCGAGTTCGGCGCGAATCTCACCAGCATCCACTTCAAGAACCTCAAGGTGAAGTTCCATGCAGACCGCTACCCACTTTCGCATCTCGCGGTTGTCGGGCCGAAATCGGTGCGCTTGACGGGTAGGAAAGGGGAACCGCGCGAGGTGTTCGATCCGTATGTCAACTGCCGCGTGGGCAAGGTCGTCGTGGAGAACCTCGAAGCAACGGGCGTCGTTCCAGCGAAGCTTGTGCATGCCACCGTTTTTGATGATGTAAACGGCGACGGGCGATCCTCCGGACGCGGCGAAATAGCGGATATTCGGATCTCGGCTGCGGTGCCGTCGCGCTAACTTGTCATATATTCTTAGTGTTCAAGGAGTCAGGCCATCTATCGAATTCTTGAAAATAATCGGTGTACGCTGAGGTCAGCAACATTCCTGATGAAACCGAATCCTCCACCTGACTAGTCATGGTGGCAACCCCGGTGTTAAAACTACCGTCAACTTGAATGCATGACATTTGAAATGCCGATAGCGATCCCGATCCCGATTTGGATGAAACCCGTGGAACCATGAAACACCTGAAGCTTCATGAAAATCAGGGGCTTCTCTTGGCCTTGGCGGTTCCAGAAAACACACTGGCGCTTTGTTGTGATTAAAATAAACCCGAGCCCTGCCCAAACAAACTAATGCACTAATGCACTAACGAACTTCTCCCTGCCTTTACGTTAAAAAATCGCGGCTCTGACACCGGAAAAAGTGGTTTTCTGCGGCAAGAAATGGTATGCTTGTTCTTGTTTTTTATCACCAGCGGAGAAAACATGAGCGAAGAAGAGATTGTCCCTGTTTCGGGCGAAGAACCCAACGTCAGCCCGATCAATATCGAAGATGAAATGCGCACGTCGTATATCGACTATTCGATGAGCGTCATCGTCGGGCGTGCGCTGCCGGATGCGCGCGACGGCCTGAAACCGGTTCACCGCCGCGTCCTTTTTACAATGCACGAGTTGGGGCTCGCATACAACAAGGCCTACAAGAAGTCCGCGCGCGTGGTCGGTGATACGATGGGTAAATACCATCCCCACGGCGACAGCGCCATTTATGATACGCTCGTTCGTCTGGCGCAGGACTTTTCTATGCGCTACCCGCTGGTGGATGGCCAGGGCAACTTTGGCTCGATCGACGGCGACTCTGCTGCCGCCATGCGTTACACCGAATGCCGCATGGACCGGCTGGCCGAGGAGATGCTGGCCGACCTCGACAAGGACACGGTCGACTTCCGCCCGAACTACGATGAGAAGGAGCAGGAGCCGGTGGTTCTGCCGTCGCGCCTGCCCAACCTGCTGATGAACGGTTCCTCGGGTATCGCGGTCGGCATGGCCACCAACATCCCGCCGCACAATCTGGGTGAGTTGGTCGACGGTATCACGTATTATGTGGACAATCCGGACTGCACGATCGACGAGCTGATGCAGTTCATCAAAGGACCGGACTTCCCGACCGGCGGGATCATCTGCGGCGAGCGCGGTATCGAGGCGATGTACAAGCTTGGGCGTGGTTCGCTCATGGTGCGCGGCAAGGCCGAGATCGTCGACTACAAGAACAAAGAGGCGATCATCATCACCGAAATCCCCTACATGGTGAACAAGGCGGCGATGATCGAACGGATGGCTAACTTGGTGAATGACAAGGTCATCGAGGGCATCTCCGACATCCGCGATGAGAGCGCGAGTGACGGCATCCGCGTGGTGATTGAGCTGAAGCGCGGCGCGATCGGGCAGGTCGTGCTCAACAACCTCTACAAGCATACCCAGCTTCAGAGCACTTTCGGCGCGATCATGCTGGCGATTGACCGAGGACGCCCCAAAGTCATGACGCTCAAGGAGATGATCCGCTGCCATGTGGATCACCGCTTTGACGTGTTGACGCGCCGCACCCGCTTTGAGTTGGACAAGGCCGAGGCGCGCAAACACATTTTGGACGGGCTGCTTATCGCGCTGGATCATCTGGACGAAGTGGTCGCCATCATCCGCGCCTCGAAGAACCGTGACGAGGCCAAGGCTCGCTTGGTGGCGCGCTTTGAGTTTACCGATAAGCAGGTCGATGCCATCCTCGATATGCGCCTCTACCAGCTTACCGGATTGGAACGCGAAAAGGTCGAGGCCGAGTTCAAGGCGCTCTGCGAGCGTATTGCGTACCTCAAGGATCTGCTGGCGTCGCCCGACAAAATCTATGGCCTGATCAAAGACGATCTGGCCGACCTCAAGGCCAAGTACGTTCTCTCCGGCAAGCGCGGCGATGTGCGCCGCACCGACATCGTGCCGATGGAGGGTGAGGTCGACATCAAGGATCTGATCGCCGACGAGCCGTGCGTCATTACGTTAAGTCAGCGCGGTTACGTCAAACGCGTCCCGCTCACCACGTACCGCGAGCAGCGGCGCGGCGGCAGGGGCATCACCGGCGCGGCGATCAAGGAGGAGGATTTCATCACCACGGTTTTCGTGGCGGAGACGCACGACACGCTGTTGCTCTTCACCAGCCAGGGCCGCGTCTTCAAGAAGGATGCCTACGAGATTCCCGAAGCGCCCCGTACCTCGTTCGGCAAGCCCATCGTGAACCTGCTCGAATTGCGCGCAGGCGAATCGGTCGTGGCTCTGTTGCCCATCCGCTCTTTCGATACCGGCGAGGATGTCTTCTTCGCCACCGAAAACGGGATCGTCAAGCGTACCGCGCTCGCCGATTTCCGTAACGTCAACCGCAAGGGTATCATCGCGATCAAGTTCAAGGATATGCCGGGCGACGCCGACGATGAAGCGGCCGACGCTGATACCGTCGACACCGACGCTGACACGCAGGATGAGTCGGGCGAGCAGACCGCCAGTGACCGCCTGATTCAGGTGCGGCTGGTTAATGAGAACGACCATATCCTGCTGGTCACGGCCGACGGCAAGGCCATCCGCTTCCCAGTCTCGTTCAAACGCACCGATGCGGACGGTACCGAGCGCGAGACGAGTGTGCGTTGCATGGGACGCGCCTCAGCGGGCGTGCGCGGCATCCGGTTGGCGCCGGGCGACGTTGTGCGCAGCTTCGACATCGTGAACGATCAAGAAACGCTGCTGATCGCCACCGAGAACGGTTACGGCAAGCGTACCGAGTTCAGCGACTTCTCGGCGCAACACCGCGGCGGCGGCGGCGTCATCGCGATCAAGGGCGTCGACGAACGCAACGGCAGGGTCGTGGCCGCGCACGCTGTGCGCGAAGACCAGTCCTTCATCGCCATCGCCTCCAACGGCATGATGGTGCGCTCGCCGGTCAATGAGGTGCGGATCATCGGCCGTGCCGCCAAGGGCGTCCGTCTCGTAAACCTCGCTGAAGACGCGACGCTGGTATCGGTCAGCATCGCCGATCCAGATGATGATGAGTCAGTTTAGACTATGTCAGATATCATCATTACCGGCGCGCGTCAGCACAATCTGAAGAATGTTGACGTGCGCATCCCGCGCCATTCATTGACCGTGGTGACCGGCCTCAGCGGTTCCGGCAAGTCGTCGCTCGCCTTCGATACCCTGTACGCCGAAGGCCAGCGGCGCTATGTCGAGAGCCTCTCCGCCTACGCGCGGCAGTTTCTCGACCAGATGCAGAAACCGGAGGTCGACCACATCGAAGGGCTTTCGCCCGCGATCTCGATCGAACAGCGCACATCGGGCGGGAATCCGCGCTCGATCGTGGCGACTGTGACCGAAATCCACGACTACCTGCGTCTGCTCTACGGTAGCATCGGCCATGCGCATTGCCCGCGCTGCGGCAAGCCGGTACAACGACAAAGCGCGGAGCAGATCGTCGACCACCTGCTGGCGCAGTCCGCAGGCACGCGGCTGGTGGTGCTCGCGCCGCTGGTGCGCGGGCGCAAGGGACGCCACGAAGAGGTGTTTGAGTCGATCCGCCGCCAAGGGTTTGTACGCGTGCGCGTCAACGGCGAGATGCTGGCGCTCGAAGATGTCCCGCGCCTCGACAAAAACAAAAAGCACACCATCGAGGCGGTGGTGGATCGGCTGGTCGCCGGGGAGGACGTACGGCGGCGCCTGACCGATTCGGTCGAACTGGCGCTCAAGCAGGGCGAAGGGCTGGTCCTTGTGCAGAGCATGCCCCCGGAGGGCGGGGCGCGCGAAGAACTCTTTTCCGAAAAGAACGCCTGTCCGGACTGCGCGATCAGCTTTGAGGAACTGAAACCGCGCTCGTTCTCCTTCAACAACCCGTTCGGTGCCTGTCCGACCTGCGCGGGCCTCGGTGCGCAGTTGATCTTTGACGAAGACCTCGTGGTGCCCGACAAGACGCTGTCGCTGGCCGATGGCGCGATCCATGCCTGGCGGCACGGCGGCTTCCGCATGGTGGTGTACTACAAGCACCTGCTCAAGGCGGTGGCCGCGGCCTACGAGATCGACATGGACACGCCCTACAACGAGCTGCCGGAGTCGTTCCGTCAGGTGCTGTTGCACGGCTCGGGCGATGAGCCGGTCACGCTGCGCTTCTGGATGCGCGGCGCGTGGCGTAAAACCGAGAAGCCCTTTGAAGGCGTGCTGCCAAGTCTGGCGCGGCGCTACAGCGAGTCGGAATTCGACGAGATGCGCGAGAAGTTGCGGCGCTACATGAGCCGCCAGATCTGTCCTGAATGCCATGGCGCACGATTGCGGGCGGAGGCACGCGCCTGCACCGTGGCGGATCGTTCGATCGTGGAAGTCATGGCCATGACGGTCAAGCAGAGCCTGGCCTTTTTCGAAACGATCGCGCTCACCCCCACCGATGCGGCGGCCGTGGGTGAGGTATTGAAAGAGATCCGCCGCCGCCTGCAGTTCCTGAACGACGTGGGGCTCGATTACCTCACGCTCGACCGCGAAAGCTCGACCCTCTCGGGCGGCGAGATGCAGCGTATCCGGCTGGCGACGCAGATCGGCTCCGGTCTGGTCGGCGTGCTCTATGTGCTGGACGAGCCGACCATTGGCCTGCACCCGCGCGACAACGAACGGTTGATCGCCATGCTGCGCCAACTCCAGCAGCGCGGCAACACCGTGCTGATCGTCGAGCATGACGAAGAGATGATCCGCTCGGCGGACTACATCGTGGACATGGGCCCCGGTGCCGGGCGCGAGGGCGGCGAGGTGGTGTATCAAGGCGAACTGGCGGGACTGCTGGCATGCGAGCGTTCGCAGACCGCAGCCTATCTCTCCGGACGGACGCGCATCGAGGTGCCCGCAACGCGCGTCAAGCCGGGCAAGGCGCGTCTCAAAATCACGGGCGCTTCCGAAAACAACCTCAAGAACATCGATGTCGAAATCCCGCTCGGCTGTCTGGTCTGCGTGACCGGCGTCTCCGGTTCAGGCAAGTCCACGTTGGTGAGCGACATCCTCAAGCGGCATCTCTTCCGCCACTTCTACGATTCCAAGGAACGGCCCGGCGCTTTCAAGAAGATCACTGGCGTCGAGCAACTCGACAAGGTCATCGAGATCGACCAGAGCCCGATCGGACGCACACCGCGCAGCAATCCCGTCACCTATACCGGTGCCTTCACGCCGATCCGCGAGTTGTTCGCCGCCACGCCCGCCGCCAAAGTGCGCGGTTACGGGTCGGGGCGTTTCAGTTTCAACGTCAAGGGCGGACGTTGCGAAGTGTGCAAAGGCGACGGCGTGCGCCGCCTGGAAATGCATTTCCTGCCGGACATTTATGTGCCGTGCGAGCAGTGTAACGGCCTACGCTACAACAAAGAGACGCTGAGCGTGCGGTACGGCGGCAAGACGATCGCCGAGGTGCTCGACATGACGGTGGATGACGCTCTGGATTTCTTCGCACCGCTGCCCAAGATCGCCAACAAGCTGCGCACGCTCTCGGAGGTCGGACTCGGCTACGTGCGTCTCGGCCAGCCCTCGACCACGCTCTCGGGCGGCGAAGCGCAGCGCATCAAGCTCTCGGCCGAGCTTTCCAAACGCGCGACCGGCAAGACGCTCTACCTGCTGGACGAACCGACCACCGGCCTGCACTTCGCAGACGTACACAAGCTGCTTGATCTGCTGTTGCGTCTGCGCGAGTCCGGCAATACGGTCGTGGTGATCGAGCACAACCTCGACATCATCAAGTGCGCCGATTTCATTATTGACCTCGGCCCCGGCGGCGGCGACGAAGGCGGGCGGCTGGTCGCCACCGGCACACCCGAAGAAGTCGCCGCCTGCCCCGATTCCTACACCGGACGTTTTTTGGCGCGGTTTTTTTAACGCAGAGGCGCAGAGACGCAGAGGTTTTTTGGAGGCAGGGCTGGCCGCAAGTCGCAAGTCGCAGGTCGCGAGTCAACCTCCCTTATTGCGACCACCCAGTGGTCGCAATGATGAGTGTAAAAGCCCTGCTCTGTTGTTTCACGCGAAGGCGCGAAGACGCGGAGGTTGGAGGGCGAGTGTCCCCACGAGCCGTAGCCGCGCTGTGCGCGGAATCACAGCCCCGAAGGGGCGGCTTCACCTTAGCCCAGGGCAAGCGCAGTGCAGCCCTGGGTCTGGGAACGAAAGGCCGTTGTTAGGGGCCTAATCTAGCCTTCTTTTTCTGTCCGCCGGCGCATAGATGTAGAATGCCTTGCCGATGATTGCGCGCCGTTTGATAGGTCCGAAATAGCGTCCATCCAGACTGTTTAGAGTGTTGTCACCGAGAACGAGATACTCGTCGGGACCGAGCGTGATTCTAGCTGACGGTGAGGCCAGCGGTGCCGGATAAGAGGGGGGAACCTTGGCCGGATAGAATCCCGAGAACCCATCTTCTTTTTTCGCGATCCTGTTGAAGATCTCCGGTTGCGTGACTTTCTCCTCGTTGACCAGAAGGTACGGCGGATCAATGCCAAGTGTCTCGCCGGGGAGTCCAGCTAGACGCTTGATGTAATGATGGAGTAGGCTGTCGCCGGATGAACAAGGAAAGCGATCACCCCGGCGGCAAGGGCGAAATACAACGCGAATAAGGAGAGCCCTACCGCTCTGCGTCCCGACAGGAACTGCGCCGCCCCAGGAAGTAACAACGACAGGACAAGGTTGACCCACCTGCGGTAGTACCGCCCCTCTCTCGTATAGATCAATTTCATCTTGCTGTCTCGACAGTGTTGTTAAACCCATCTCGCGAAGGTCGGCAGATCCCAAGCGATATGATGGACCATGTTAGTCGCACAGACGGCTAGGGTCAAGCACACGTTTTGTATAGTACCGCGTACATCTCGCGTTAAAACTCCATTTCCATTAGCGCAACATATTCGAAAAAGGGGGGATAACGGGAGTCGGAAATCCCAACGGGTAACGTTAGTAACGGGGATGCGAGTCGGGTGCGTGTTTTGTGTGTGCGCAGTCAGTCGTGGGCGTCCCCGCCCGCTGAAAGTTGAGAGTTGGAAGTTGAGCGTTGAGCGTTGAAAGTTTTTTTTAGGCGAAAGGCGGGAGGAGCGAAGGGCCGAAGGACAACGAAAGTGCGGTCAGTCAACC
>DAOTMQ010000015.1:0-27926 GCA_035450385.1 Kiritimatiellia bacterium
CGTTTTTGCGCATCGCCGGCATCAAGCCAATCACGGTCAGCGCGATTCCAATACAGTTTGTAGATATTGCCGGGATAGACCTCGTAGTTTTTGATTTCAATGGGCTCCAGCCCCGCAGTCAAATGAGGTTGGCCGGGCACAATCTTCGGTTCGTAGGGCGCATTGACCGTCTTGGCCGACATCAGTCGGGGCCGGTAGCCGTCGCGCTGCAACGCCAAAGTCATTTCCTGTCGCCACTCCGCCAGTTCTTCTGCAGAAACATTCAGCAGGGTCTCCACCTGCGGCAATTGGATGTCCGGTCTCAGTTTTTTGAGACTCAGCCAGTATCGCGTGTCCTCTATTCCCGCGCTCAATAGCTCCCAGGCGTAGGTGCTACCGCACTTGCCATTCTCTTCCGGATAGGGCCAGGCGATGTACCAATCCTTTTGGTTCCAGTGGTAAGCAAAGCCCCAAACGCCCCTAAGGTTTGCGGCATCCGCCGCCAGACCATAAAGCAGTCTGGCGCTTTGCCCATCGTAGGCGCGCACTTGGGTGTAGACATACCTGATGTTTTCTTTGATCCATGCCGGCTCAGCGGCTCCCCACTGCGGGAAAAATGGATTGCCATACGCGGTCTGCGAGGCCAGGGCCGGATAACCGCTGTTGCAGATGTTCACGTCCAACAACCGCCCGAAATGCTTCTGTCCGCTTGCGCTGACATTGCTGGCGACCTTCAATCCCGGTATGGATTTCAAGGCTTGGCAAAGCTGCGTGAATGAAGCGGTGATTTTGGGGTGCACATCCGGCTCATCATACGGATGCAGGTAAAAATCAAACCCTTCTTTGACGGCAAGTTCCTGCATGGGGCGGAAAATCTTACTGGCCAATTCTCGCCAAGCGGCATTTTCCGGATCTGCCGGTCCTGCTCTTTCTTCAATAGCTTTCAGCAAGGGTTCAAGAACACCGTAGATGAGGATTTTTTGATTCATATCCTCCTCTTTTAGCCATTGCAGAGCCTCACGAAAGCGTTGCAGATTCGGACTGCCGTCCGCGTTGAGTTTCACCGGCACTGTCCAGGGATCGAGGAAGAAGGTGTTGATGCCGTGTTCGCGCAAATCTTGGCACTGTCTGCTTCTTGCCTCCGCATCATTTCCGGGCAGCGAATTTGTCCAGAGCCCGTAGATGCGCTCGCTTTTCAACAGCTTTATCGGCAGAATCTCCAGTTCCAAAGGTAAGCTTACGGCATCACTGAGCTTCAAGGTGCTTCGATATTTATCCGGCACCGTCCCCTCGGGGATTTTCGCGATGATCCACATCAGGCTGCATTGTTTGGCGGGGATTTTCCACTGCTTGCTCACAATCAATCTGTCGGGTTGTTCCGCCGCGGCATCGCCAAACGAGGGATAGTGCAGGTAGTCCAGCGGAATGTGCGACTTCTCGGCCTCTTTGTAGCTCAACATGCGTATGTCGAAAAACGCTGCGGCGATACTCGTGCCGCTTGCGCTTGTCCAGTCACTCATTTCATAGGCAAAGTGTTCTTCATTTTCGAGGGTTCTGGCCGCCACCAAGATGGCCAGACGCTCTCCCGGACAGGCCTGCCACTGTAAACGGCCGCGCATTTCCTCCGGCGTGGGGAAAGAGCTGCGTTTGATGACCCTGCCGGGCACGGGGGCAAAAAACAGACAGTTTCTGTCTTCGGTTGGCGTGAAGTCAACCTGCACATGCATGGCGTTGCCGTGCGCATCATTGTGCAAAGTCAACGTGCCGTCCGTCTGCTTGGCAGACAAGCGGAAGACTTTGTCATAATAGGCATTTTGATAGTTGCTGACTTCGTTCAGCGAATTGGCATTGCCTAAAAAAGCTTCGCGCCTGTAAAGCGTGCCCGGCGTCTGGGCATTGAAGGGGATGTAATCGCTATCCGCCCGCACGAACCAGCGTTGCCGTTCAGCCGCATAGAGCGGGGTTTTTACGGCGGGCAAGCGGCAGAGGTCAACCAGATAAGCCGGAGTGTTGATCGGCTCGGCCAGTTCCTTGCCGTTGAGGCACATGCCCAGAAAGTAGCCGCCCCAGGCTTCGTTACCCGCCGGCAATTGCAGTCTGGCCCGTACACGCAAGAGCGCGGTTTTGCCCCGAACCGCTTCCGGTATTGTTATTTCCACATTGCTGCGGGGCGTAATAATCAACTCGCCGGCCAGACAGAGACCGGCTCCCCAGATGCAACCCAACATAATAGCGAGTTGTTTTTTTAGTTGTTCCACTTTGGTTCTCCGTCGTGGGCCTGCACGGCCTGTCTGTGTGCATATCCGTACAGGCAGATGTCGCGCTGTGCCTGAAATTGGGTAGGGGCAGTATCTCACATTCCGCAGTGCTTGCCATCTCCCCTTTTTTGATGAAACACTGTACTCTTGATAAAGTGAATGTGGCCGCATCGCCGAGTTCTGGTATACTTCGGGTATGAAATGGGGCTTGGCGATTCTGTTGGCGATTGTGGTCGTCGCGCTGCCGTTCCTCTTCCGGCGCGTGCCGGAGGCGGAAATGGGGGCGGACGCTGCTGAGTTGATTATCATCTCGCCGCACAATGAGGCAATCCGTCAGGAGTTCGCCGAGGGGTTCTCGCGTTGGCATCAGGCGCGGTTCGGCTCTCCGGTCCGTGTCGATTGGCGGGTGATCGGCGGCACGACGGAGATCATGCGCTATCTGACTTCGGAATATGCGGCGTCGGCGCGGCGTTTTCTCAAAACGCAGGGTATGGAGTGGCCGGCGGATGGTGCGCAAGCCGTGCTGTCTGGCAAGCGGCCGGATGACGAGGCGCGCGGGGCTTTGTGGCAGGCTTTTCGCGCATCTGACGCACCGGAAGAGATCACTTGCCGCATCGATCTCTTTTTTGGCGGCGGTGTGTATGACCACTCGACGGCGGAGCGGCGGGGACTGACCGTGCCAGCTTGGGGTGCCGCAGGTCCGCCTGTGGGACTTTTTGAAGACGCCGAAGGGCGCGTGCTGATTCCCACAGCCATGAACGGCGAGGTCTGGCGTGGCAACGCCTACTACGGGTGCGTGTTGAGTGCCTTCGGAATTTGCTACAACATGGATCGTCTCGCCGATCTCGGTATCGACCGGCCTCCGGCGGCATGGGAAGACCTCACCGATGCACGATATGCCGGTCATTTGGGACTTGCCGATCCCACCAAGAGCGGCAGCGTGGCCAAGGCGTATGAGATGATGATCCATGCCCGTTGCGCGCAGCATGTGGCCGAGGCCGGATTCAGCCGCGAGCAGGTTCGACGTTACGAAGCCATGTTTGAGCAAGCGACAGCGTTGACCAGCGGATTGCCGGAAAATGTGCCGTCCGCCTACCAGCAGGCAGTGGAGCAGGGGTGGCTGGCGGGGCTCAACTTGGTGCGGCGTATCGGTGCCAACGCGCGCTATGTGACGGATGCGTCTGCCAAGGTGCCGAATGACGTCGGGATGGGCGCGGCGGCGGCCGGCATCGTGATCGATTTCTATGGCAGGATGCAATCGGAACTCTCCACGCCGCCCGGCCGCACACCGGTCATGACCTATGTGACACCGGTCGGGGGAACGAGTGTGACAGCCGATCCGGTGAGTCTGCTGCGGGGTGCGCCGCACCGCGAGCTGGCCGTGCGCTTCATCGAATATCTGCTGGGCGAAGAAGGGCAGCGCCTGTGGAATTACCGCGCCGGAACACCCGGCGGTCCGACGCAGTTCACCTTACGCCGCCTGCCGATCCGGCGCGACTTTTATCCGTCGCCCGATCCGGTGTTTCAGGCTGCGCATGAGCGGCACCGGCCTCATTTGAGCGATCCCTTGTGGCAGCCTGATGTCGATGCCTATCGATTGGGTGAAGCGTTTCACTACGAGGCGCGCTGGACCGGCCGCCACTTTGGCATTCAGCGTGATCTAATCCGTGCCATGTGTCTGGATGCAGGCGACGAACTCAGACGCGCCTGGCGTGTGATTCAAGAGAACGGCGGGCCTAAGGCCAATCCCGAGGCCATGCGTCTACTGGAGGCGATGCCCGACACGCCGGTTCCGCTGACTTGGACCAGCGCACTCGCCTACTACGCACGCCAGCCACGGCTGGATGTGCTGAGCACGTGGACGGCTTTTTTCCGTAAGCACTACCGGCTGGCCGAGGCTGCGGCCCGCCAGCGAAAAGAGGAGTGAATAGCAGGATGATGCGAGAAATCAGAATAATCGGAGCGGCTGTGTTGGTTGCCGGCGTCGTATGTGCGCAACCCGCTGCGCAGCCGCAGATGGAGCGCATCGAGGTCCCGGCCAAAGGTAGCTTCACGGGGGAGGCATTCACTTACACGCGATTGCTGCGGGAACGCAACCCATCGCATGAGCGCTATGACATCATCTATCCCTCGCCGGAGGTGACCGATTTCGAGCCGAACAACACGGTGCCAGCCGAACTCTACCTACCGCTGGGCATGGGCCGCGACCGCGTGTTTCCGGCGGTGGTCTGTCTGCACATCTTCCACGGCAGCTTTGACTTGGAGCGCATGCTCTGTGCGCGGTTGGCACAGAACGGAGTGCCCGCGCTCTTTTTCAAACAGCCGTACTACGCCGAACGCGGCGGAACGGAGGGTAAAGCGCGACTGGTCACGGACGCAGAGGTTTTCGTGCGCGGCTTGGAACAGGGTTTGCAGGACGCCCGGCGCGCGGTGGACATCATGCAGAGCTTGCCCGGAGTGGATCCGGCGCGGGTCGGCATCACCGGCGTAAGTATGGGGGCTATTCTGTCGGCCACCGTCTGCGGCGTTGAACCGCGTATCCACAAGGCCTTCCTCATGTTGGGCGGAGGCGACGTGCGCGAGATCATCATGACGGCGCACGAGACGCGCAAGCTGCGCGCCTTTATCGAAAAGCTGTCGCCCGAGGCGCGCGAACGTGTCTTCGCCTGCATCGACCGGCTTGATCCCATCCGCGCGAGTGACCGGCTGAAGCTTCTGGCGCAGGCCGACCGCCTGCGTATGATCTGCGCCGAACAGGATCAGGTGGTGCCGCCGGTGTGCAGTCGCCGTTTGGCAGAGGCCGCCGGATTTGCGGACCGCATCACTTGGCTCAAAGGCATGGATCACTATTCGGCGATGGCGGGTTTCCCGAAAATCATGGAGGATGTGGTCGCCTTTTTCGGCAGCGACGTTCCGGCCTCATGGCAGCCGCCCCCGATGATCGGCGAGAAGAGCGCGTCCCAACTGCTGGGAGGATTTTTGGCCGGCCTCTCGACCTTGCTGGGCGGTGAACCGACCGAGGATCGCGCACACATGGCGGGCGTGACGGCCGAGGTTCGGGTCAACGGTAAGCAGTACACCGCCGCGTTCGATATGCTGCGCGGCACACGTGGGCGCTTTAAACTGACAGGCACTTTCCCCGAAGTTGGCAAGGCCGGTCTGGGGCAGGGGACATATCCGTGGTTGATTGGGGCGGGTAAGCGGGTCTTCTGTGGCACTGAAGCGCGTCGCGATGATCTGTCCGTCACCGGGTTGGTCAATCCGCAACGCTTGATGAAGATGCGGGTGGCGGTGGGGGCGCTGGCCGCGGCCTCGTTCACACCCGAGGCACTCAAGCAATACTACACGCTGGGCGAAGTGAAAAACGCGAATGGCGAACGCTTGGTCGAGGTCAAGGTAAACCACAAGAAGACGCGCGGCAATCTTGATCTGGCCTTCAGCGCCGACGGCACACCGCTCTCGGCGTCTTGGACTTTCGGCGATGTGACAGGCACGGTACGCTTTAGCCACTGGCGTCTAAACGCGGTCTCAGACGACGCGTTGTTTGAGCCGCCGCCCGACTTGCCGCGTCAGCCGGTGCTGCATGAGGATGTGTTGCGGATGTTCGCGGCAGTTTTTGAATATCTGGTGGAGGCCACAGAATGAAACGGCAGACGCTATTGACGGTGTTGGTGACGGTGACGATGGTCGCCGTCTGTATGGCGGTGCGCGCGCAAGAGACGCTGCAGGTGGTCGCGCGCGATCCGGACGGTCAGGGCTTGCTGGCCAAAGTGAACGGCAAGCGGGTGCTGTTTGTTAGCGGCACGCCGGAACAGATGGGACGTGCCCACGGCCGCCTGCTCGCCGAGTTGGTGCCGAATGTGATGCCCCGCACGATGGCGCTGGTCGGCGCGGGGCTCGCTGTCAAGAAGGGCGAATGGTTCTATGACCGGATCGAAGAGATCTACCGGCGTGCGGGACCGCACACGCCCGAGCGCTTTCTGCGCGAATGCCGTGCGATGGCGGCGGCTGCCGGCATCACAGAACGGGCGGCGCTCAGCGGCAATTTCTTCCCTGAACTCTTCCATTGCAGCGGGGTCGCTGTGCGCAATACCGCCAGCGCCGACGGCCGCGTGATACATGCGCGCGTACTGGACTACATGCGCGACATCCACCTGCAAAACTACACCGTGCTGCAGGTGTTCCAGCCCGAGGACGGTATCCCGTGGATGTCGGTAGGGTATGCCGGCTTCTTGGGGACGGTCACAGCCATGAACCTCAAGGGGGTGGCTATCGGCGAGATGGGGGGCAAGGGTGAAGGGGATTGGGACGGCATGCCCATGACCTTCCTGATGCGCGAGGTCGCGGAACGCGCCGAAAACGTCGAGCAGGCACTCGCGATCATGCGTGCGGTGCCGCGCTCCTGCGAGTATTATTACGTTATCAGCGACGCTTCACGCAACATGGTCGGTGTCTATGCCACGCCCAGCGTGGTGGAGGTGCTGGGCCCCGGCCAGCAGGATAAGCGTCTGCCGCCTGTGCCCAAAGACACGGTGATGCTTTCGGCTGGTGGACGCGCCAAAGCGCTCTCCGAACGGCTCCACGCGCGGTTCGGCACGATCACGCCGGAGGTGATGATCGAGATCATCAAACGTCCGGTGGCGATGCGTTCCAATCTGCATAATGCCGTGTTCATGCCGGAGACGCTCGACATGTGGTTCGCCGACGCCGGCAAGAAAACGCCAGCCTGCGACGAGCCGTACACGCGGGTCAACCTGCGTGCGTTGCTTGACTTTTACGCGAGTCAGCGCGCGCCGTGAGACATGAAGATCTCGCCGCCATTGCCAACCAGCCGGACATCTGGCATGGTATTGGCATCAAAAAACGCCCGCTGAGTTGATACTGACCAAGGAGTTTTACACATGCGCACAGATGTTTCACGCCGTTGTTTTATGTCTGCCGCCACAGCGGCATGCGGGATGCTGTCTGTCTCCGGTGCCCGCGCCGCGGCTCCGGCACCGGCGGCGGACAGTACCTTCCGTTACGCGCTCAATGCCGCTACCCTCCGTGGCTATAAATTGCCGCTCTCGGAACAAATCGTTCTGACGGCTCAAGCCGGTTACACCGGCATTGAGCCGTGGGTTGACGACATCGCCAAGGCTGCGGCCGGTGGTACCCCGCTCAATACGCTCAAACGGCAATGCGCCGACGCCGGACTCTCGGTGATCAGTGCAATCAGTTTTGCGGCGTGGGCCGTTGACGACGATGCCGCACGCGCCAAGGGCATGGAGCAGATGAAGCGGGATATGGATCTCGTCGCACAGATTGGCGGCACCCACATCGCGGCGTCGCCCGCCGGTGTCTACGGGGCCAACGTCAAGCTCGACCTCGACCGCGCCGCTGAGCGCTACCGCGCCGTGCTGGAACTGGGACGCAGCATGAGCGTGATTCCGCAGATTGAATTCTGGGGTTCCTCCGCGAATCTCTCGCGCCTCGACCAGTGCATCTATGTCGCCGCGCGTGCCGCGCATCCTGATGCTTGTGTGCTGGCGGACGCTTACCACATGTACCGCGGCGGCAGCGAGGCGGCCTCGCTGCGGCTGCTCAGCCGCAGTGCGACGCACTGCTTCCACATGAATGACTATCCGGCCCAGCCGGCACGCGAAGCCCTCAAGGACAGTGATCGCGTCTGGCCGGGAGACGGCATTGCTCCGCTCACGGAGATCCTTGCGATATTCCGGCAGAACCGCGTATCCGTTTGGCTCTCGGTCGAGCTTTTCAACGCCACCTACTGGAAGCAGCCCGCGCCCGAGACCGCGCGTACTGGCCTTGCAAAGATGCAAGCGGTGGTCGCCGCGCTCGACGCCGCTTCTAAACGCTGAGAGATGCAAGCAGGCATTGATTTCGGCGGGGCGTTGGCCTAAACTTGGCGCCCTATTCAGAAAGTGAAGGGCTTATGACACTTGCGGAATTGGATTCACAACAGGCGGCTTCGTTGGCCGAGGTGACTGCGGCGGCGGATGCGGCCGCGCTGGAACAGGTGCGTATCAAGTATCTGGGACGTAACGGCCTGTTACCGGCGATCATCAAGCAGATGAAGGAAGTGCCGGCGGCTGACCGGCCGGAGTTTGGCAAGCGCGTCCAGGCGTGGCGTGCCGCGTTGGAGGGCGCGTTGGCTGAGCGCATGGCGGGTGCCGCCACGGCTAAGAAGGAGCGGGCAGCTTTTGACTGCACGCTGCCGGGACGCTGGTTCGCGCCGGGTGCCAAGCATCCGGTGTCGCGCGTGATCGAGGAGACGGCCGCGATCTTCGGGCGGCTGGGATTCACGGTCGCGGACGGGCCGGACATCGAGACTTGCTTCAATAATTTCACGGCGCTGAACACGCCCGCACACCATCCTTCGATGGATGCTTCCGATACTTTCTGGCTGACTGACGATCGGTTGCTGCGTACGCAGACTTCGCCGGTGCAGATCCGCATCATGACTCGCCATGCGCCGCCGGTGCGTATCATCACGCCGGGACGTACCTATCGCCGCGATACGACCGATGCCACGCACAGCGCGAACTTTCATCAGATCGAGGGCCTCTATGTGGATACGAAGCCGGTGTCGCTCGCGGACCTTAAGTCGACGCTGGCGTACTATGCGCGGGAGATGATGGGGGCCGAAGCCGGCGTGCGTTTCCGTCCGCACTTTTTCCCGTTCACCGAGCCGAGCGTCGAGGTAGATTTCTCCTGCCACGTCTGCGGCGGCAAGGGCTGCCGCGTCTGTAAGATGAGCGGCTGGATCGAAATCGCCGGCGCGGGCATGGTGGATCCGCGCGTGTACGAGCACGTCAATCAGGCGCGCGGCGATCACGCATACGATCCGGCAACGGTTTACGGCTACGCCTTCGGTTTCGGTGTCGAGCGTATCGCGATGGTCAAGTACGGCATTCCTGACATCCGTTGGTTGTACGAGAATGACGTCCGCTTCCTGAGTCAGTTGGCGTGAGGCGGAGGGTATGGCGCAGCGTGCCGTGGTGAGCGAAAGAAGGATTTTTCGGAAATGAAGGTACCGATCAGTTGGTTGAATGAGTTTGTGGATGTGTCGGATCTGTCGGTCAAGGAACTGGCCGACAAGCTGACGTTTTCTGGCGTAGAAGTGGAGGCGATCGACGAGGTTGGCGTGACGCTCGATGACGCTTTTGTGGTAGGGGAGGTGCTGACCTGCGAGGCGCATGCGAACTCGGATCACCTGCATGTCTGCACGGTGTCGGACGGCGAGAAGACGTGGCAGGTGGTGTGCGGAGCGCCGAATGCGCGCGCCGGCCTGACCGTCGCCTTTGCGCGTATCGGAGCGGTGATTCCCGAGGGCGGGTTCACGATCAAGAAGGCTAAACTGCGCGGCGTGGAGTCGTTCGGTATGCTTTGCTCGGCACGTGAACTGAAGCTCTCTGACGATCACTCAGGCATCATGGAGTTGGACCCGGCGTTGAAGCCGGGGACGCCGCTGTGCGATGTGCTGCCGCCGCCCGAGACGGTGCTGGATCTGGAGATCACATGGAACCGTCCTGACTGTCTCTCGATCATCGGCATCGCGCGTGAATTCGCCGCGCTGTTGAAGCGGCCGCTGCGTCTGCCCTCGATAGACTTTACCGAGACCGAAGATCCGGTGGAGCGCTTCGCACAGGTGCGCGTGGATGATCCGGTCAAATGTCCGCGCTACACGGCGCGCGTGATGACCGGCGTGCAGGATGGGATAGCACCGGACTGGATGCGGCGTCGGCTGGAGCTGTGCGGCGTGCGGTCGATCAGTCTGACGGTGGACGTGACCAACTATGTGATGCTGGAGTGCGGACAGCCGCTGCATGCGTTTGACTACCGCATGCTGGCGGACCACACGGTGGTGGTGCGGTGCGCTACGCCGGGCGAGACGATCACGACGCTGGACGGTGTGAAGCGTACGCTTGATCCCAGCATGCTGGTGATCGCGGATGCCAAGGTGCCAAGCGCGGTGGCGGGCGTGATGGGGGGCGCGAGCAGCGAGATCGTGACAGACTCCGAGCATGTGTTGCTCGAAAGCGCGTTGTTTGATCCGGCCTCAACCAAGTTCACCGCCACACGGTTAGGGCTCAGCTCCGAATCATCGCGCCGCTTTGAGCGCGGGGTCGATCCGGATCTTGCGGATTGGGCAAGCCGCAGGGCGGTGGCCTTGCTGGTCGAGCATGGGCAGGCGCGCGTGGCCCGGGGTGTGATCGACGTCGACAACCGCACTTGGAAAGCGGGCGAGGTGACGTTGCGTTTCGCGCGGGCGCAAGCGCTGATCGGCGTGGCGTTGCCGCCTGATGAGATGGTCGGGCTGCTGACATCGTTGGGGCTTGAAGTGATCGCGCGTGATGCGCAGAGCGCGACCTTCCGCATTCCCTCGTGGCGGCTGGACTTGACGCTGGAGGCGGATCTGATCGAAGAGATCGCGCGCCTGCATGGACTGGATGAGATTCCCGATCGCATGCCGGACGCGACGGCGGTCTCGACGCTTGACGACCGGCCGTTCCATGCGCGAGTGCGCTGCCGTAGCATCTTGCTGGGTATGGGCTTCAGCGAGGCGATGCACTACAGTTTTCTCTCCGCGCAAGAACTGGATGCGTTTGACACGCGCCGGACGGCGTCGCGGGCGGTGCTGCCGAATCCGGTGAGCGCCGATTACGGCGTCCTGCGCGATTCGCTACTGCCGCAGCTTGCGGGTTCGCTCGGACGCAATGCGTCGCGTCAGGTCGAGAGTGCGGCGCTCTTTGAGATGGGCCGCGTCTTTTTCAAGGGCGCAGATGGTGCGTATGGCGAGGAGGAGCGTGTGGCCTTGGGAATGATGGGACCGTTCGGTCGTTCTGCGGTGGATCGTCGGCGCGCGGTCACCAACGAGGAGGCGATGCTCTGGCTCAAAGGCGCGGTGGAGAATCTGGCGGCTGCCATCCATGCCGGAGAATTGGCATTCGAGCGGGGCGAGCACCCGGCAATGGAAGAGGGGTGGGCGGTTGACATCCTGATCAACGGCGAACACATCGGGTGCATAGGGCTGGTGTCGGCTGCGCTGCGTCATCAGTGGCGCATGACGACGCCGATGCCGCTGGCCGAACTGAAGCTGGCACCATTGCTGGCCGGTGCGGGCGTCACGACCAGCATCAAGCCGGTGCCGCAATATCCGGCAGTGCGCCGCGATATCGCGTTTGTGGCGGACGCTGCGGTAACGCACCGTGATGTCGTGGAGACAGTGCGTCAAGCCGCCCCAAGCGAATTGACTAAAGTCAGGCTTTTTGATATATTCGAGTCAAAGGAAATCGGGAAAGGGAAGCGTAGTATGGCGTTCACTTTGGAATTCCGATCGCCCGACCGGACGTTGACAGATCCCGAAGTAAATGCGGCTTTTACCAAGATCGTCCAGGCGCTGAAGAGCGAGTTGGGCGTCGAGGTGCGCGAAGGTTGACGATTTTTGTTCTTTGAGAGGAGCCAGGGATGGTGAATGACCCCGGCGGATGAAACGAAGTGGGCCCTGCTTTGTGCGCGGATACGCAGTATTTCTCTGACCTTCAATTTGTATCGGGAGTTCGAATGTGGCGCAGCAAGGATGCCTGCCTTGTGCAGGACCGGATGGCGTCGCCTAGGACACCCACCTCATGAGTGAGGTTCCAGAGATCCTGCAATACGGCAAAGTGGGGCTTTTTTTAGGGAATTAGCTATCATGCATACACCATGGATCGTCAAGGGGGCGGGACTTGCGGTTATTATTGTCGCGCTCGCGGCGCGTGCGCAGCTTCCGGAGGTTACGGAAATGGCTCTTTCCGAACTGGGGACCACGCTCGGGCAGCCGACCATGAACGGTTTTGTGTTTATTGAGGGACGTTACATCAAACCGCCCTATACGGTGACACGGCGCGGTAACGCGATTTTTATCAACCGTATTCAAATCGAGCAGCCTGTGGCATGGCCGCGCAATGTGGCTCCTGCCCCGGCGGCTGCGCGCGCGATCGACGCGGACGGTGATTTTGAGCCGATCACGCCGGAGGAGGCGCAACCTGCAACCCCGCAGCCCGCTGCGGCGGACGCACAGGCGAAAGCTGTGCAAAGCATCGATGATCTCTTTGCCGACGACGATGACGGTCCGGCACCCGCGCCGCAGCCCGCCGCCGTTCAGCCTACGGCACCCGCATCGGCACCGATAGCTATCTCTCCGGAAGAGCGTAAACGCGAAAAGGCACTGGCGCTTGAAGCGATCGAGCGTATTCGCGTCGGCTACGAGCAGGCATTGATGCGCGGCGAAATCTTTTTCTTTGGGCAGCGGCACAATCGCGTGAACGGTACCTACGGCACCGCCAGAACACTGATAGGCGTCTTGCCGAGCGCACTGCGATATGCTGAATCGCCGCTTGATTTACAGAACAGGCTCAAACAGGGCGGCGTCTACTTTCTCGATATCGGTATCTGCGGTGAGGTCTTCCGACACAAGAACACGTTCCCGCTGCTGGAAGAGCGGCTGCGTAAAATCGAGGCGGATGAGGCGATTGAGGCGGCAAAGAAAAAAGCTGCACGCCCTTGGTGACCGTGCAAGAAGAAAGGTTGTCAACAATGCGGACGAAACACACAGTGAACGAGCCTGTTTTTAAACGCGTGGCCAGTATTCTGGCATCGATCGACTCACCCAAGGAGATGTGCACATTCCTAGAAGAATTGCTGACGCCTGCCGAGGTACGCGACATCACCTTGCGCTGGCAGTTGCTGGAGCGGCTCGCGGAAGGTGTCACGCAACGTAAGATCGCCGAAGAACTGCGGATCAGCCTGTGCAAGATCACGCGCGGTTCAAAAATTTTGAAACAACAGGGCGCCGTGACGGCACGTCTGCTTGGATCTGGGAAGACTGCCGGGCGGACGAAGGCGAAGGCTCATCGTGTGTGTTCCCAGAAAAAAACGGCAGGATGATAAAGGCTCTTCAGGGTGTGTGGCACGGGCATCTTGCCCGTGCTTCATGGACGGGACGCCCATGCCACGCGGGGTGTGACACGGGCATCTTGCCCGTGTTTCATGGGCGGGACGCCCATGCCACGCGGGGTGTGGCACGGGCATCTTGCCCGTGTTTCATGGGCGGGACGCCCATGCCACGCAGGGTGTGACACGGGCATCTTGCCCGTGCTTCATGGGCGGGACGCCCATGCCACGAAAGGTAGGTCAATGATATGCAGTTAATTTCGAGCGCGATTCAAAACCAGATGGCGGGTTCCTCATGGATCCGCCGCATGTTCGAAAAAGGCATCGAACTGAAAAAACAGTTCGGTGCAGAGAACGTCTTCGATTTCAGTCTCGGCAATCCCGACATTCCGCCGCCGTCCTGCGCGGCCGAAGCACTGCACGGGCTGGCTGATCGCGTGGCGCGTCCATTCGGTATGGGGTATTGTCCCAATGCCGGCCTGCCTGAATTTCGCGAAGCGCTGGCGGCGTATCTGAGCGTGCAGCAGCAGGTGGCAGTGCAGGCCGCGCAGGTGGTGGTCACCTGCGGTGCGGCCGGCGCGCTGACCTCCTTCTTCCGCGCGGTGCTGGAGCCGGGCGACGAAGTGCTCTGTCCCGCGCCCTATTTTGTCGAATACGGCTCCTACTGTGGCCACTTCGGCGGCGTGCTCAAGGCCATACCGTCGTTGCCGCCCGATTTCCAGCCGGATATCGCGGCGATTGAAGCGGCGGTGACCGAGCGCACGCGCGTGTTGCTGATCAATTCGCCGAACAATCCGACCGGCTGCGTCTACTCGCAGCAGACGCTGACCGCGTTGGCTGAGTTGGTCAACCGCGTCAACGCCACGCGCAAGCGGTCGCTGTATCTGCTGAGCGACGAGCCCTACCGCTTTTTGGCGTATGACGGTGCGGTCGTGCCGCCGATCCTGCCGTTGTCGCCGTTCGCTCTGGTGCTGGGCTCCTTCTCGAAAAACCTCTCAATGGCCGGTGAGCGTGTGGGGTATCTGGTCGCTAGTTCCGCTATGCCGGATGTGGCGACGCTCATCAATGCGGTCACTCTGACCAACCGTACGCTGGGTTTCGTGAACGCGCCGGTGCTGGGGCAGCGCCTGGCGATGGCGTTACTCAACGAGAGCGTCGATATCTCCGTGTATGCGCGCCGGCGTGAGGCCATGGCGCAGGTATTGCGCGCGGCCGGCATCCGCTTCACGTTGCCGCAGGGCGCCTTCTACTTTTTCCCGGAAGCACCGGGCGGGGACGACCAAGCCTTTATTCAGGCGCTTCTCGCGCAGAATGTGCTGGCCGTGCCGGGCAGTGGATTCGGCCTCGGCGGATATTTCCGGTTGAGTTTCAGCGTGGAAGATGCGGTGATCGAGCGTTCGGCGGCTGGTTTCAAAGCCGCTGTCGCTGCTGTGTCGAGCGTACGCTGAGCGCGGTAGGATTGTCTTCTTCAAGATGCGGAGGTGCGGGATGATGCGAGTCAAGATCGGTGTCGTCGGGATGTTGGTAGCGTGCGGCGTCTGGCACTCGGTAGCGAAAGACTTCACAGGGCCGGATGAGTGGCACACGGTCCATACCAACGCGGTGGTCGCTTGGCAAGCCGCCCAGTCCAAAAATCTGCCCGCCGACGCCGTGTGGCGCGGAGTTGTTGCGGACCGGCAGCGGCGCGAGGTGCGCTTGCTGGCCGAGGCGGTCGGACACCGGGTCGGGATCACGGCGGAATTTCTGCTGGTGGGACCGTTGAGTGACCGCGCCTACGAGGCAGTAGCCGTGACTGTCGCGATGCCTGGCGACATCGTGCGCGCCGTCGAAAGCTTGGGACTTGCGCGCGGCGGGTGCATCGGTAGCCGCCCGTTCCGTTTCTGGCCCTGTGGCGAACGCGTGACGGCGACGGTGCGCCGCCTTGATGTGCCGGATGCGCCGACCCGTCCGCTACAGGTTTTAATCAATGATACCGAGAAGGATGACCCGCTGGTGGGTGAGGGCGGTCTGGTCTTCACGGGCGCGCGCTGGGAGGGTGGGGCGTGTTCGGCAGACACTAATATGCCCTCCTCTGTGATCTCACTCTACAATGCGCCCGATACGGTTTTCGATGTGCCATTTCGGGTCAGTCAGGGCGCGGTCTACGGCAGATTGACGCTGGCGGAAGCCCTGCCCTATGGAGTACCGCTTGAGATCGTGTTGCGTCCGCTGATGCCCGCCGATGGGCGCCCGCGCGTGATGCCCCTGACAGTCTCGACCGCTTGGGACGGCGAAAAGGTGATGCTTACCTGCACCCATGCTGACGGGCGTATGGCCAAAAAGGGGAACTTGGTCGAGACTCTGACTTGGCTACGCGCTGAGTCCGAGGCCGGTCGCGAGCTGTATATAACCTTGCAGTTCGACGATGCGATGCCGTTGCGTCGCGCGGAGGCTGAGGCGCGCATTTTCGACATGCTGGACGGCAAGGGTATCAAATTGGACGGCAAGGCCGATGACGGGCTCTATCCCAGAGCCTTCCTGCCGCAGGAGAAGTGGCGCGAACACAAGGACCGCCACCCGCAACCGTTCGAGCTGCATGTGACGCAAGCGGAAGACGGTACGTTGAGCAAGAAGCTGGTCTTTATTGAGGAGGATTGGACAGTCGAGGGGCTCGATCCCAAGTTGACGCCGCGCGACTATCCGTTCACGGATTGGGAGGAGTTGCCCAAACTCGTGACAAAGACCGGCGGGGCCGACAGCAAGGTGTCCTTGCTCTTTGTCTACGCACCGGCCGACCTGCCGCTCAGTACCTTCATGCCCGGCGTCCGCGCAGTCGCCGACCGCCTCAACTTGGTCTATGTGTTTGGCAACTGAGCCGAGCAATGGTGACAGGGGTCAAAAATGAAATTCCAGCCCCTCGTTGACGCTTTTCAGGATGGCGTTGGCCTTCTGGACGGTCTCTTCGGCGGGCTTTGTCATGCCGTCGCCCATCTCGATTTGGATGTGGAATTGGAGCGGAGTATTGGACTTGGACCTGAGTTCCAGCAGCTTGGGCATGACGTCGCCGAGATCCTGAATCTGTGACGGTTCGAGGGTGGCCGCAGCGACAAGTTTCTTGTCATCTTCTCGCCAAAAATCGTCTTTGCCCGCTTCGTCCGGTGGGTCACTGCTTTCTGTGAGCTTGACGAATTGGGCCGACGGGAAATCACACGGCCAAGTCTGCGAATCAGATGCTAGTTTCAGGAATCGTGCCTGAAGCGCGCTGTTAATCGCATCCTTTATCGTTTTCCACGGAAGAGTTTTGCCCGCCTTCATGGAGAGCGCCGTGGCTACGGATAGGCCGGATGCGATCTTGTCCTTCCAAGCATCTTTCAGGTTTTCCGGCAGTATCTCTGCGGCGGCGATGGGTGCGGGCGGTAAGCAGAGTTTGCTGTCCGCATGCAACACGCCTTCAGGAATCGGTTCGCTGAGGATGCTGGCCGGACCGGAGATCAGCCAGACGATGCCATCCACGACGGCGGTGGCGATTGCCGTCTCGACGACCGTTTGCGACGCTTTTGGAATCTGCATGGGCTCCTGATACCCGTCCCTTTCAATCTGGACAACCGTCCCGCCGCTGAAATACTCGGACACGGTTTTTGCGGTAATTTCGTCGGTGGCCCACAATCCCGGCAGCTTCTTTGGAGCAAGTAAAAACGGTTCGATTTCGCTCAACTCTGCCGCCTCCGGCAGAACCAACTCCAGTGCCGGATCATTGAGGGCGTTCTCGTCCGGGCGGGACATCCACCAGGAACGCCATGTGCCGTCAGGCCGCGTCAGACGTAGCACGAACGTGCCTTGTTCACACCCGTCCACCAACGTATCCAGAATCGCGCTGGCCTTCAGCATCTTAGGCAGGTGGGGGAGTTGCGCAAAGGAACCGGACAAGTCC
Source organism: Kiritimatiellia bacterium (assembly GCA_035450385.1). Classification (GTDB taxonomy): domain Bacteria; phylum Verrucomicrobiota; class Kiritimatiellia; order RFP12; family UBA1067; genus DUPH01. Next base: position 17,086 of record DAOTMQ010000015.1, read on the forward strand.
CTCACCCGGCGTGCGGTCTCGCCCTTCCGCCAGAGATTGTAGGGGCCGTCCGGCAACAGAGCCTCGGCGGTGATGGCTGTGTCTTTGATACGTGACCGCTCGTCTGACTTGATGATGTTGAAGTGCGGTTCATCCGTCACCGTGAGCCTAAATGCCTGCGCCTCGTTCTTGTCGGAGACGGTGACCACGATGGAATAGGCCTGCCTGATGGCATCTGGAATACGCCCTTTGGCCTTGTCGATGTTGATTTGCAACGTCTGCATCCGTGCCGGGTCAACGTCCCCGTCCCTTTGCTGTTTTTTGACATCATCCCGCACGGCTTCCCACGCGAGATAGTCACGTACGCGGGCCAGCGCGAGTTCCAGACCGTCCTTCGACGGTGTTACAAGCAAGACGGCATTGCGGTAGACACGCGGTCGATCCGCTCCGGTCGTCTCATCCAAAAACCGCTTAGCTTCCGCGCTGGGCTTGCCGGATTCCGATGCGGCGTTCGGTCCCAGCACCGCATAGTGGAACGCGCCGTCGTCTTCGATGTCCTTGGGTTGCATGGGCAGCGTATGGGTGCGGACACCTGCCGCCGATGCGTTGGCGGTGAGTGCCTTCGTCTTGCCGATGTCATCGATCAGACGCGCGCGCACGGTGTTGTCCTGGATGTTCTTGGCCGCGACCGCGTGCATCTGCGTTAGGTTCGGGCGATTGCCCAATCGCCAGGTATCCGGAAGTTGCCCCCCGGAATCCGCCGTGTGCTGGTCGTCCAGCCAGTAGCTCGCCTGCGCCCAACGCACGAGCCCCTTCTCCAGTTCGATCTTGTCAGGACGCGCGGCGCTTAACAGCACGGTCAGATCCCGTGTGTGCGCGGTTTGGCCGATCGGTTGCGAATGCAGGAACGTCGCCACGACCGCCTGTTCGATTTCCCGGTGCTTCAGTCCTACCGATTCGGTCTGAATCTGGCGCGCTTGGCTGAACTCGCTGTCCAAAATACCGGTCCACGCCTGCTGCTTGCCTTCCCATACCTCCGTGTCCGCCACGGCCACCAGTTCGCGCAATGCTTCGGAGAGCCCCTCTTTGTCCGGCGCGGTCAAAAAGACCGCCGGCCCTACCAGTGGGTTCGTGTCCCACTGCACGGCTTCGCGCAGAGCCAGCGCGAAAGTCCGCAGGACGCCGCGCGTGCGCTGGAATCGGGAAAGCTGCGTCCACTTGGAGTAAAGCACCTCAGTTAGGTCGGGATGGAACGGGAAGCTCCTCAAGAAACGCTCTTCGGCCTCCGCCCCCTGTTTCGCCGTCTGTTCGTCCACGGCGGCGATACCCTTGAGCGCCGCCACCACATGCTGCGGGAAGGTCTCGCGGTTCTTCAAGGATTCGGGTGTGAAGAAGCGGCGGCGCAACACCTCGGCCACATCTTCCTTCACGACGGGTTCAACCACCACTTCGCGTTGACGTTGGAACACATCCTGAAGCGCCGCATCCACGCCGCGACCGAATGTGTCGCTCATATCGGTGTCGCTGGCAAGAAGCGAGGCAACGATGCAGCAACGGTCGCTTTTGGAGGCTGCTTGTGTGAGATACTGAAAGAAGTTTTGCAACTTGCCCAGCCAAGCCCTGTCGAGTGCGACCTTTCCACGGGCAAACATCAGTACCTCATCGATGAGGATCAGCACACCAAGTCCATCCTTGACCGGTATCGCCAGCAACTCCGACAAAAGGTTCTCGGCGGGTGCCGTTTCGCGCTCTTCGGCCTTGCCGTCGGCGTGGATCAACTTAAGGCCCGCATCACCCGCCAACTGGTAGGCGAGCACGCTCCACGGATGCTTGAGTGTGCGGAGGCTGCCGTCCGGCGCGCGCGCCTCCATCCCCTTTTCGACATCGAGCTTGTCGAAGCAAAGCGCCGCAACACGGCACGGCGGCGGTTGCTCCCCGATCGCCTCAATGAACTCCGCCACGGCGGGAAGGTTCGGCAGGTTTGCGGGGTCAGTGACCAGGTGCCGCAGCGTGATCAAAGTGTGCGTCTTGCCGCCCCCGTAGGTCAAGGCCAACTGGCGGACAGCCTTGTCGTTCTTGCCCGCCAGCCGCAGCACCACATCCCGCACCAGTTGACGCAGGTTGTAGGTGGGGAAGGTCAGCGCGAAGAAATGCTCCGGCTGCTCGTAGATCGGACGCTTCCCGCTCTGCATCATGACCTCATAGAGGTCTGCGGCAAACAAGTTCATCGGTAGTTCGCCGGAACGCAGATCGTCCCGCAGCGTGACCACTTCATGCCAAGGCTTCCAGGGTAGTTTTGCCATTGTCGTTCTCCTCTTTCAGATTGCCTATCGTTGCTTATCACAGCCTAATCATTGCTTATGATTGCTTATGATTGCTTACTATTACAGTTGTGTGACACTTAACGCAATACGCGCAACCTGTTGCAATTAAGGTGGTTACGAGATATTGCTTTGCGCGGGATTGCGTCATGATTGCTTTTCCACGTCGGTTTTAGCGCAATCTGCCACCGTAATTGTAGGAAACCATCGTCCCGATCGTGTCACGCCTTCCAGCCGCACCTTGTTTTCTGTCCTGAGCTGCCGAACGAGCCATTGGACTTGGCTTCGTGAAAGGTTTGGCAAAACCTGAAGCAGCTCTTCCAACCTGCTCCCAACATCCGCATTCTCTCGGATGTGCTTAAGTAAAAGCGCCTTGTTTGTTTCGTGGTCTAATCCCCGTTTCCGGGTGTAGGTGCCCTTCTTCCCAGTAGCGGTGTAGTATTGCCGACCAAGAATGAACTTCCCTCGTGCTACTCGCTCAATTACGCCCAGTTCGAGTAGCCGAGGTATCCGCTGCCGCAGACCATCGGGTATGGCTTGTTCGCGGTGGATATGATTCACGACCAGAAGATCACCGGTGCTGAAACTCTCAAGTTTTTCCATGCCGATCCGCTCCATCATGGTTAGCAACTTCGGGTCTTGCACCAAGCCATGCAACGTGACCCTGACGTGCATTCGGTCGGTTCCCGTGAAGTCCGGCAGGGCCTTTGCCTGTTTGATACTTAATTCGAACATCAGGTTCATTCCCTGTCCGGATCTCTCCACCATTCCGCATCGTGACAGTATGTCGGCAATTCGCCTATTACGGGGTGATTGTCGATCAAGGATGTTCTCCAACGTAATGTCCGGCGGAAAACCACCGGGACTGTCCACTTCCAGACGATGCTGGAACTGCCGCACAAACACTGAGCCTCCCAATTGGTAGTCGCGATGGCAGACCGCGTTTAGCACGGCTTCGCGTACCACGCGCTCATCGAAGGTCGGTATGTCCATGACGAAAAATCCGTCCTGGTAATGCTGTTTGTTGTTTCGTAGATTTATGAGTTCCCACAAACGGTCATGAAATGAAAAGAAACCTTGGCGGAACTCCTCACGTTGTTGGGCGGGGCCGGATGCTTCCGACGATCGGTACTCAAAAATCACTTCCGCCTGTCCTAGCAGACGCCCGAGTGCTTCACGGCGACCGAATAGAACGAGTGCCGCATAGGTGACCCCTTTGTCGGTGATGGCCTCGCAATCGCGAAGCAACTGTTCATCCGTGAGATTGGCTAGTCCGGGACGGCCAGTGGTTATCAGGGTCGTAGTTTGACATTGGACATTTCATTTTTCAGCACCCTCAGTACGTGCGCCGTCGACCGACACAAAGCTTGTTGGTTTTCAGCCGAGCCGCTATCATTTCACCGTTCCTTGTCTTCGCCTTTCTGCTGTTTGTCTAATGTCAAACTACGACCCCGCTTCTCCGGATTGGTGATCGGTTGAATCGGTTAGTGACAGGGGTGCGATCAAAGGTCATGCGTTCCAGGGTTCCATTGCGGCGCCATCGCTATCGCCATCGGGATCGGGATCGGAATCGCCGCCATCATTACACTTGTCGCTGCGAGCCACTGCGTGGGCGCAACAGTCGATTTCGAACCCGATACCGATACCGATTTGGAGAACGTGAACGTACACCGCTGCGCTGTGAACGTGAACGTTGAACAACTAAGGGCTCCTAAATTACAAATCACAAATCACAAATTCAAATTGATTGATGAGTTGGTTTTTAATTGCAACAGAGTACCAGCCGATCACCTTGCTCTATCTCCTGACGTTTTGTTAGAGTAACGAGCATGAAGTCTATTGCGAAGATATTGGGTATCCTGCTGGTTGGCAGCGGGACCGCTATGGCCGACGTTCCGCCGGAGGGGTTGGTCGGACATTGGTCGTTCGAGGGCTGCGACGGCAAGACTGTCAAAGACCATTCCGGCGGTGGTCATGACGGTGTGATCGTGTCCGGCACGTTGCACAAAGAGAAAGATACCGTCGTGCTGGCGCTGGACGGGCTGGAGGACGGTCATGTGCGTGTGGAGTTGAAGCGGCCGCTCAATCTTTCCAAGGCCATCACATCGGTGTTCTGGTTTCGTGCCTCGCGGTTGCGCACAGGTACCGTGCTGTTCGGTATTCCCAACACGAATCCCGAATGGACCACACCGGTGTTCGGCATGTCGGTCAAAGGCGGATATGTCGTTTACGGACAATACGGCGCGAAGGGTGTGCCGAAGATGCTGGTGGAGACCCGGACGTCGGTACCGCTGGACCAGTGGGTGTGCATGGCGGCTACGTCGGATGGCGACACGGTGCGGTTGTATGTCAACGGGGAGCAGGACGTGGAGTTGAAGCAGCGCGCGGTGCTGGCCTTCAACAAACATCCGTTGCTGATCGGGGCGGGGCTTGGGATGAAACCGTCATTCTGCGGACGTATCGGCGAACTGCGCCTCTATAACCGCGCATTGTCGCCTGAGGAGATTCGCGCATTGTTCGAGGAGCGGCGCATGGCCTATGGGTGGACGCCGCCGGTCACGCCCACGCCGCTTGACGGTACAGTCATCGTCGAGACACACGGCAACAATCCTGAGACACCGGGACCGTGGCGCGCGCAGCCGACGCGTCTGCTTGAAACGCTGCACGGCTACACACCGTCCGGAGAACGCGTGAAACAGAATCGCTACGGGGGGTGCATGGACCTGCCGCGCGAGCGCGCGACCGGCTTTTTCCGCACGCAGAAGATCGATGGCCGCTGGTGGTTGATCGATCCCGACGGCTACCGCTTTTACCATGTGGCAATCAATGCGGTCCGCGAGCCGCGGCATGTGCAGAAGCATTTCGGATCGGCCGAGCAATGGGCCGAGAAGGTCACGGTGCAACTTCGCGACAATGGATTCAACGGACTGGGCAACTGGACCAGTCCGCGGCTGCAACAGGTGGCGCAGCCGTTGGTCTGGGTGCGACGCCACGATTTCCTGTTCGCTTTCGCGCGTAAGAAGGGGTTTGTCGAGGCGGCGTCCGGAACACAGGGATTTCCTGACCGCTGCATGCCGGTGTTTCATCCGGAGTTTCCTGCGTTCTGCGAAGCGTATGGACCGGAGCTTGCGAGCACGGCTAACGATCCTACGCTGCTGGGGATCATGACCGAAAATGAAATCCAGTGTCCGGCGGACTTGCTGGACCGCTATCTGGCGAGTGATGCCTCCGATGCGGACCGAAAACCCGGGCGCGATGCGGCGGCGGCATGGCTCATGGCCCGCAAGGGAACGATCGATACAACCGGCCTGACACGGCGCGACCGCTACGAATTTATCGCGTATGCCTTCGGGCGTTACTACAGCATCGTGACGCCCATCGTGCGCAAGCATGCTCCGAACCACCTTTATCTGGGATCGCGGATCAACTATTCGCACGGCCAGTTCGACAACCCGTGGTTCTGGAGAATGCTCGCGCCGTTTCACGATGTGGTTTCGGTCAACTACTACAGCCGCTGGGGGGTGCAGGCGGATGAGTTGTCGGACTGGGCTGCGTGGGCCGACCGTCCGATCCTCTTTACCGAGTGGTATGCCAAGGCGCTCGACGTGGTGCCCAAGTTGGCCAACACGCACGGCGCCGGTTGGGTGGTGCGCACGCAGGAAGACCGCGCGCGTTACTACCAACATTTCGCACTCTCAGCGCTGGAGATGCCGAATGTGGTCGGCTGGCACTTTTTCAAATATCTGGATGACCCGCCTGAATCCAAAGCGCTGGACAATCTCGGCGGCGCAAACAAAGGGATGTTCGACATTGAAGGGCAACCGCATCTTCCGCTGTTGCAACGTGCGTGTGCCGTGAATCACGAGGTTTATCCGCTCATCGAGTTTTTTGACAAGCGCACAAAAGTGTTTCATCTTTTGACAGACGCGAAGACGCGGCAGGATCGCAAAGATGGGGTTATGGCGACCACAAAAGCCAAATTGGAAACGCGAAAAGAGGTGGAGCCGAAACCATGAAAAAGGCAACGCTGTATGGAACGCTGGATGCGGAAAGGCCGCATGTTCGGTTGATCGAGGGGAATCCTGTGGTGAGGAAGCCGGGGCGGATCGCTTGGCTCTGCAAATTGGCGGCGGTGATGCTGGCGGGAACCTGCTGGCGTGGAGGCGCGGCGGAACTTTGTCCCGTGCTTCCCTTCGTGGCGATCACCGGGCGGCCTTCGGCGGCGGATGTCACGAAGAAGGTGGACACCCTCCAGAACGCGGGATATGACCAATTTCTCGTTTATGCGCGCAGCGGTCTCCAGTACACCTACATGGGCGAGGAGTGGCTGACGCTCGTGGAGCAGTTTTGCCGCGAAGCCGAGCGGCGCGGCATGAAAGTGTGGCTCTACGACGAGTACAACTGGCCGAGCGGCACATGCCGCGGGCGCGTGCCGAGCGAGAACCCCGCTTGGCGCGACAGTGAATGGGCCGTGTACCGCAACGACGACGGCACATTCCGCTGGGAAGCGGTGTTGGCACCGGCGGGCTGGGTGAACGCGTACGAACCCGACGCCGTGGAACGTTTCATCGAACTCACGCACAAGGTCTATGAGAAGCGCCTCGCGCCGTGGCTCGCGAACAAAACCATCGTGGGTATCTTCACGGACGAGCCCGGCCACCCCACGGCTATCCACTTCGAGAAGAAGCCCGTCGTTCATTTCCGCCGGTTTTCGAGTCTGGAAGCCGATTACCGCGCGACGGTTGGACGCGATTTCCGCGCTGACGTTGAACGCTGGATAACCGATCCCCAGGCCGCAGGCGCGGGGGACGTGTGGAGCGTTTACGCCGATCTCAAGGGACGCCGTTTCCGCAGTGCCTATTTCGATACGATCCGTGCGCAGTGCGACCGCATGGGCATTCTTTCCACGGGTCACATGATCAGCGAGAACGATGTACGCGGGTCTTGCCTCTTCAACGGCAATCCTCTCCACGCCCTCAAGGGCCTATCCCTGCCGGGCATGGACGAAATCGGTTCCCGCCCCGAAGCGAACACGGCGGAATGGGTGACGTTGAGCGTGGTGCAGCACGCCATACGCCGCAACGGCCGCGGCGGTCTGGTAGAGCTTTTTGCGCTCGGTCCTAACGACATGACGCCCGCGAGGCTACGCCAAATGATTTGGCTGACGGCGCTACATGGTGTGGATCATTTCCTTGTGTCGATGGAAGTGATGGACATGAAGGGCCTTGTGGAAAAACACGGTTACCTGTCCCCAGTGAACGCGAGCCAGCCTTGGCACGGCCAAATGCGTCCGCTTCTCGACGATGCGCGGCGGGCGGCGAGTTTCGCGCGGTGCCAGGACGATGTGCGCGTCGCAGCCGTGCGCTACCCGCAGCGTCTTGCGGCGTTGCACGCGCATACGAGCACAAAACGGCCGGATCTGCTGGGCCTTCTGCGTACGCTCGCCACGCGACAGGTTTCCCTCGATCTCGTGGAGGAAGCCGAACAAACCGATTTGCCGTTCGTGTTCGCGTTTACCCCCGAGGGTACGGTGCGCGAAGAGCGCAGCGGACGCATTTTTGCGACGGCACAGGCGGCGGCAGATGCCGTGCTTGCCGAAACGAAGGCGCGGTTCAGGGCCTATGAGACGGACGGCCGCACCGTCGCGGGCGAACTTGTGGTGCGGAACTATGCGGACGGCGCGGTGGCGGTGCTCAATCTCTCCGCAACGGACCGGGCACTCATCGCGGATGTGGATGGCGCGCGCGTTCCGTTCGTCCTCCCCGGCCGCGGCGTGTTGACGCTCGCACCGGGCGAACGGCCGCAGTCGTCCACCGTTGAGAATCACGTCCCGCTCGATGTGGACTCCTTTACGTTGGCTTTGGACGCCGCGAACACATGGCGCGTGAATTTCGACACGAACAAGGTGGGGACAATCACCGTGGCCGCACCGCTTCGGAACGTGCGGCTCGCGTTGCGCACATGTGCGCTGAGCTACGCCGTCACAGGATCGGGACGGCCCGTGGATTCCTTTGAAAGTGCGCCGCCCGGCGAGAAAATCTTCCGCCATGACGCCGAGCCGTACACATTCGAAATGGACGGGCGTCCTCTCACTGCGCCGCGCCCATGTACGGCGCTGGGGGTAGATTTCAACCCGCTCTACTGCGAAACGGAACCGTTTGAATTGGCGCCCGGCGTCCACACCTTCCGCATCGTGACGGGCGAACCGGACCAGAACTTTTTCCTGCCGGCGCTTTTTGTGGTGGGCGACTTTGCCGTGTTCAACCGCATACTCTGTCCGCGCCCAGAAAAATCCGGTGTCCAAGCGTTGGCGGCGTGTGGACTTGAAACATACGCCGGAGCCGTCACCTACAAGGCCGAGGCCAAGGTGCCCGCACGCGCGGGAACGCGGCTGCGTCTGGACACGGGCGGTCTCTTCGCGCGTGTCGTTTTCGCGGGGAAGGATCTTGGTGTCCGCGCCTGGGCACCGTATGAGTGGGACGTCCCGTCCGGTGCTGCCGGGCAGCTTGAAATCACCGTGTGGACGCCGCGCGTGGCGATGTGCGGCGCGGTGGATGCGCCGGGTGCGGCATGGGACACGCGCTTCTGGACGAAACCCCGCACGCCGGGTGCGACGGGGCTTCTGTCTGCCAGTTGGGTATATCCGTAAACCCTGAGCTTGCATACCTACCAGCAGGTATGTATAGTACGCAACCCATTCACGGGAAGTGAGTGGGTTTATGGCGCGAAAAACCAAAGCAGAAGCAGAAAAAACACGGCAGTGTATTCTCAAGGCCGCGCTCAGGCTGTTTGTCGAAAAAGGCTATGACCGCACAACTTTTGCGGACGTGGCGCAGCGTATCGGTCTGACAAAGGGCGCGGTCTATTGGCATTTTAAGAGCAAACCTGACTTGCTCGCCGAACTTGTCGTGCTGATGACCGAGCGGCATACGACCCAGTTGGCGCGTGCGCTGCCGCATCCGGTGGCGCTGGATACACCGGAGGCGTTGACCGAAAACTTTGTCGTGCGCACACGTCTGATTGTCAGTTCGCCAGCCAACAGGCGCTTCTTCCTCATGACGCGTCGTCTGGACTGGGCATCGCCCAAGCTTACTCCAGTCCGCCAGCGGATACGCCGGTTGGCGGACACGCCCCACGTTGTCATCTGCTCAGCGTTGAAAGACATGCAGCGCACGGGCGCTATCCGTGCGGACGCGGATCTTGCGGCGGTGTCGTCGGTGTTGATGGTGATTTGGCTGGGGTTGTTGGAGCAGGAGATTTCGAATGGCTTGGGAACCGACCTCGAAGGTGCGCTTCGGTTGGGTTTTCAGTCGGTTTTAAATGGCGAGGCTCTTTCAAAACCCCTCGTGGCATGGGCGTCCCGCCCATGAAACACGGGCAAGATGCCCGTGCCACACCTGTAAGCAAAGGGTTTTGCAAGAACCTCTGGCGTTACGCATTGATTTTGAAAGAAAGGTACCCGTATCATGAGCGAAGATCTGGAACAAAAAAAGGCTGCCAAGCGCGAACACCCGATAGCCAAGGTTATGGGCTGGTTGTTGACAGCTGCGTGCCTGCTGTGGTTGGGGTGGATGGCGCGCACCTTGGCGCCGCAAAAAGCGACTGAGGAACCGCTAGCGCCGGTGGCCATGATGGGCGGGGCAGGCGGACCGCCGCCGGTCGAAGTCCAGGCAGTTGAGGAGGTGGAGGTGAATCTGCCCAACACCTATATCGGCCGGGTCGAACCGATTCAAGACGTTGAGTTGCGCGCGCAAGTCGGCGGTTATATCAAGAACGTCCATTTTAAAGAGGGCTCGGATGTCAAGGCGGGTGACCTGCTTTTTACCATCGACCCCGAGCAGTATGAAGCGCGGGTCGCGGTGCGCAAGGCGGAGATCGGTCAGGCGGAGGCGTTGCTTGATCGCGCCGAACGATACCTGAACCGGCTGGAGCGTTCGGACGCGCGCGCCATCACGCAGGCGGATCTCGATACCGCGCGCAGCGATGTCGCGCAGGGGCGTGCGGCGGTCAAGCAGGCGGTCGCCAATTTGGCGCTTGCGGAGTTCGATCTGAAACACACGCGCATCTTTGCACCGATTGACGGACGCATCGGGCGGACTGTCGCGAATGTGGGTGACTATGTGATGCCGTCATTGGGGGCGCTGGTGCGGATCGTGCAGATGGATCCTATTCGCGTCGCGTTTTCGGTCACGGATAAGGATTATCTCAAGGCACTCGAAAAAATTGGAGCGGAACGCATGGAGGATGCGTTGCGTATCCGTTACCGGCTGCCCACCGGAACCGTGTCCGATGTGATCGGTACGCGCGACTTCGAAGATAACACGATGTCGGCTGATACCGCGACGATGTCGGTGCGGGCGCGATTCTCCAACCCGAACGGTCTGCTCGTACCCGACGGCTATGTCACTGTGCTGGTGGACTTCGCGCAGCCGCCGAAAGCGCCTGTCGTGCCGCAGGAAGCGTTGCTGACGGACGGCGAAGGACGTTTTGTCTATGTGGTCGATGAGGCCGGGATCGTGCAGCGTCGTTCGGTGTCCACCG
>DAOTMQ010000016.1:0-27519 GCA_035450385.1 Kiritimatiellia bacterium
AAAATGGTTGGACCAGTGGGAATCGAACCCACGACCCCAACATTAAAAGTGTCGTGCTCTACCGACTGAGCTATGGTCCAATGCGGCGAAAAATCGGGGTGAGTTAACCAAATATTCCGGCCGGTGTCAATTGACCTTCATGCGGAAATTCTGTTATCCTGATGGTTCTTTACAGATACGAGAGAAGCCTATGACGCTGATTGAAAAAATTGTCGCAAACCCTCAGGACTATTCGCTGGACGTGGGGACCTTGGGTGAATGTAAGATCGACTCCCCGATCCGTAGAAGAGAGTTCATCGATCCGGCCGAGCGTATCCTGATCACCGAGAACATCAAGCACCTGCATGACGCCACCAAGCATCTCGGGGTCACACCATCCTTTGAGCGAGCAGGTCCGCACCGGAAAATTTTCCACGACCCCTCATGGAGCCGCGTCGGTATCGTGACGGCCGGTGGCCTCTGCCCCGGCCTGAACCATGTCATCAAAGGGCTGGTCGAGATCTTGACGTTCGACTACGGCATCAAGACGATCTACGGCATCCGTTACGGCTACGCCGGGTTGATCCCGCGCTTCGGCTATAACCCGATTATGCTGGACACCGATAAGGTCGATACGATCCACGAGCACGGCGGTACGATGCTCGGCTCTTCGCGCGGTCAGCAGGACACAGGCGAGATTGTTGACACGCTGGCGCGCATGAACATCAACATCCTCTTTTGCATCGGCGGCGATGGCTCGTTGCGGTGTGCGCATGACGTTGCGGAGGAGTGTCGGCGTCGCAAGCTCTCCATCAGCGTGATCGGCATCCCCAAGACGATTGACAACGACCTGCTTTTCGTGGGGCGTAGCTTTGGCTTTGAGACGGCGGTTGGAGAGGCGACGCAGATCATTCAGGCGGCTCACACCGAGGCGAAGGGCACCTTCAACGGTATCGGACTCGTGCGCCTGATGGGACGGGACTCGGGTTTCATCGCGGCCTATGCCACGCTGGCCAACCCGGTCGTGAACTTCTGCCTGGTGCCGGAACTGGATTTTGAGATCGACGGCCCGAACGGCCTACTCGTGGCGCTCTCCAATCGTTTCGCCCTTGGCAAGGACCATGCGGTGATCGTGGTTGCGGAAGGCGCGGGACAATGCCACGTCGCCGCTGAGCCTGAGCGCCGCGATCCTTCGGGGAACATCCTGAAAAAGGACATCGGCGAGCACCTGAGACGGCGCATCACGCAGCATTTCAAAGCGTGCAATCGCGAGGTGTCGGTCAAATACTTCGATCCGAGCTACACCATCCGCAGCGTGCCCGCTAAGGGAACGGACGCGATCCGCTGCTATATGCTGGCGCGCAACGCCGTGCATGCCGCGATGGCGGGACGCACCGACTGCGTGGTGGGCAACCAAGACGACTGGTACACGCTTGTTCCCATCCGGCTGTCCACCATGGAGCGCCAGAAGGTAAACCTCAACAGCGACCTTTGGCGTGCCGTGATGGACGCCACCGGCCAGTTGCGTTACTTCGGCGGGGAAATCAGCAACTCGGGGCGTAACGGCGAGACCGTGCCATGACCGAAAGTCCTCCCCGCCCGCGACGGCGTTGCGCTGTAATCGGTGTCGTCGGCCGGACCAACTCCGGCAAATCAACCCTGATCAACCGCATGGTCGGCGAGAAGGTCAGCATCGTCAGCCCGGTGGTGCAGACCACACGCAACACCATTCGCGGCATCTTGACGGAGGGCCGCGGGCAGCTCGTTTTTCTGGACACTCCGGGCCTGCATAAGTCTGAAAGCACGCTGGGCACGCTGATGAACCGCATGGCGCGGCAGGCCTCGGCGGGCGTCGATCTCCTGCTCGTGGTCTTTGACGGCAGTTGTCAGCCGCATTTGGAAGACGACGGCTGGATGCGGCGTGCCCTGTTTGCCGAACAACCGGTTATCTTTGCATTGAACAAGAGCGACCAAGAACCATTCTACGAGAAGACCTTCCACGACCTGTGGCAGACCATCCAAGCTGAAAAACAGCACACACGCGAGGTGTTTTGGGTGACGACCTCAGCGCTGCATCCCGCCGGCACAGTCGGGCTCGTCGATCAACTGTACGCCCTCGCCCAACCTGCGGACGCTTATCTCTTCCCGGAAGATGTGGTGACCGACTATCCGCGCAAGCTGGCCATCGCCGATGTGATCCGCGAAAAGTTTCTCACCCGGCTCCATGAGGAACTGCCGCATGAATTGGGTGTCAAGGTCGAGCAGATCGATGAAACGCCCAACGCCTGGCACGCCTCCGTGACGCTTTACGTGGCGCGCCCGTCTCAGAAAGGGATCGTGATCGGCGCCAAGGGCCGGAATCTCAAATACGTCCGGCAATGTGCGGAGCCGGAACTTTCGGACATGTTCGGCGTGAAGGTCACGATAGAACTTTGGGTCAAAATCGAGAAGGATTGGATGAAAAATTTCTGGTTGCTCCGGCAAATGGGGTATGCCGGTTCGTACTGAGATTTTTCAGGAAACACGATTCAGTCGCAATAAACTAAATCGTACCCTTGACTTGTGTGCCGGAGGTGTCTAAGCTAGTGAGCGTATTTCACTAGTAAGGTGTTTTGCTATGGCATGTTTGACAGTTTTGGATGGTTCTCTGAAGGGGCAGCGCTTCACGTTGACTCTGCCGTTGACGCGTATTGGTCGTCGCGAGGGGAATGACTGGGTCGTTCAAGACGGCTCGATTTCAGGCACGCATTGCGAAATCGAGAAGAGTGACGACGGATTCTTGATCCGCGACCTAGGTTCCACAAACGGAACGAAAATCAACAACGTCACGATCAAGGAAAAAGCGCTCTCCCGCAACGACATCATCTTGCTAGGGGAAGTGCCGATGATGATCGAAGGCGACGACGTGCCGCAGTTGGAGAAAGCCGAATTCGCTGCTGCGCCACGAACGACCATTATCATTCAGCCGAAACGCACCCTCGAAACGCCGAAAGAGTTCGGCAAGAAATCCAACAGCAACAAGCTCTGGGTAGCGGTGATCGTCGCGCTGGTGCTGGTTATCGCCTATCTCTTGGTGCAGATGTTCACCGGAGCAGGTAGCTGAGGCTGCCGCTTACAGCATCCACGCTTGCGCCTGTTCTCTAGCCAATGGGACGGCACGGTGCTCTTCGGTTGCGTCGTCCTGCACGATTCTGACCGTGACGCTCTCGCGTGTGCCGTGATCAGCATACGCTGCGCAGATATGGGCCGCCAGCGACGCATCCTCGTCGCCCGCTCCGCCGGGCACCAGCACCGTAGGGCCGGGCACGTCCACCGTGTGCAACAGCATGTCCGACGCCGCGCGCAAAGATTTGAGTGCCGCATTGTCCGCCGCATCGCGGCCTACCACACACTTGGCGCCGCCCGGAAGGCGGAAGTGACGTCCGCGCAACAGCAGCCAGACCAGCCGCTCATCACCAAGCCCCTCGTTGGCGCGTAGATCCGACAGCTTGCGGCAAAACCCTTTTTCGGTCAGCAGGCAACCGCCGGCCGGTGCCGGGTAGCGGGTCAATCCATAACGCTGTGCCAACTCACGTTGCGGTTTGCGCGTCCGTCCACTCAACCCCAGCAACCGGCTACGATCCACAATGCCCGCCTGTTCGGGAACGGTGGGCTCCAGCAGCAGGGCGCTCAAGGGGCGGAGCAATCTTCCGCCCAACGCGGCATCCCGCTCCGTGATCGCCAGCGAGTGCCGGTTCTGCGACATCGGCCGCTGGCCCAGCACCTCGCCCGTCGCCACGAAATCGAAGCCCCCCTGCTCCATCATCTCGCCCGCGCGCTGGATCATGCGCGCACGGCAATCGATACACGGGTTGAGCGCCGTACCAAAACCATGCGGCGGATGCTCCAACAGGTCGAGAATGTCGCGCGTGAAATCCACCACATGCAGCGGCACGTTCAACTGATGCGCCGCTTCACGCGCCGTGTCCATCTTAAAGAAGGGGCTGGTAAAGACCACCCCTTCCACGTCAAGTCCCTGCTCGCGCAACACGCACACCGCAAGCCTGCTGTCCAATCCGCCGGACAACAGACTGAGTCCGCGTCCACGCTTCACTCGGGTTTCGGGTTTCTGGTTTCGGGTTTCTGGTTTCGGGTTTCTGGTTTCAGGCTCCCGATTTCCGGCTTCTGACTTCAACTCCTAACTCCTAAATCCTAACTCCTAATTTCTCACTCACTCCTGACTCGGGCTTTCCTTCGGCACCGACATTCGCTACTCTCTTCAAGGAATTAAGGAGGATACCGGATGCACCGTTCACTGTCGATGCTTTTACCTGACACGCTGTTGCGGGCGGGGACGCCCGCGCTCCCGACTTCCTGCCCCCCTTTTCACCAGAAACGCATTCCACTCACACTGCCTGTCGTTGTTCTTGCGGCGTTGCTGTGCGTGGCCAGCGTAGCGCACGCCAATTTCGCTGTAACACCGCTACGCCAGCCCGGCTCGTCGCTCGACATCTCGCTGGGCAATGAGGCCGGCCGCGCGATGCGTCAAGCGGCGCGCTGGCTTTGCAACCAGCAAAACCCGGACGGCTCATGGGGAACCACCCAGCGCGTCGAGTTGACCGCGCTCGCGTTGACTGCGCTCACAGCCGCCCCGCACCCCGATGATCACGCAGCACGTTCTCTGGCCGCGCTTTGGCTGGGCCAGTCCGCCACCAATCACCTGCCGTCCCTCAGCGCACACGCCTGGCGGCTGCTGGCGCTGACGCTCTCGCTGCCCGAAACACCCGAACGACGCACCTACCTGCAAGACCTGGCTCGGCGCGCGCCGTCCATCGACGACGCATCCGCCGACGACCGGCGGTTCTGGCAGGAGGTTTTGGCGCAAGCCGGACTCGGCGAGCCGCCCGCGCCGGATGCCGATTCAACTGAACTGGTGGCCCGCGCCGCAACCCTCTGGCCGCCCCCGCTTAACCGTTCACGGGCTGCGTGGCGGCTCGCGCGTCTGATCAACCGCACGGCGGGCGGTCGCTTGATACGCGGTCAGACGGTCCTTGACTGGCGCTCACATCTGGCCGCATGGCTGATCTCTTCCCAGAAGAGCGCCCCGGAGGGCGGCGGCTTTTGGGCAGCGGAGACAGCCGACGCCCAAATCGCCGAGACAGCGTATGGCGTGCTCTGCTTCCTTGAGCTGTGACCATCCGCGGGCAAAGCCCGCGATAGGCAGTGAGGCTGTAAGGCTGTGAGGCTGTAAGGGGGATCAGACGGATCGGGACGATCAGACGGATTGGACGGATCAAACTCCTAGCTCCTAAATCCTAAATGTCAACTCCTCTACGCGCGGGCACGCGGATGCGCTTTGCCGTATTCGTCCTTGAGCCGCTCGATCGAGACATGCGTGTAGATCTGCGTGGTCGACAGGCTGGCGTGACCGAGCATCTCCTGAACGCTACGTAGATCAGCGCCCGCGTCCAGCAGATGCGTGGCAAAACTGTGACGCAACTGATGGGGCGTGATGTCCGGGGGCAGCCCTGCGGCCGTAAGCCATTTCTTCATCTGGCGTTCGATGGAACGCGGCGTGAGTGCGCCACCTCTGGCGTTGAGAAACAGAGGCGCGTCGTCGGCGTCTGCCCCAGACCACAACAACCCCGCCTGTTCCCGCAACGCTTGCAGCGCACGGCAGGCCGGACCGCCCAGCACGCAAAGCCGCTGCTTGCGCCCCTTGCCCTCGACAATCGTTGTGCCCTGATCAAACCGGATATCACCCCAGCGCAGCGCGGCGATCTCGCTGATGCGGCAACCGGTACTATAGAGCGTTTCAAATATGGCGGCGTCACGCAACGCCGCATATTCGGCGGCGGACGTTACGGCACCGTGTCGCGCATGCGTCGCTTCCAACGCGACCAGCGGTGCCGCCAGCAACGCCTCCACCTCCTTGACCCCCAGCACCGACGGCAAGCGACGTCCCAGGCGCGGCCCGCGCAGGCCTGCGAAGGGATTGGTCGGCACGACCTCCTCGCGCTCCAGAAAGCGATAGAAGGTACGCAACGAGGAGAGTTTGCGACGCGTAGTCGACGGCGCCCAGCCGGCGCGGTGGAAGGCCACCAGAAAGTCACGCGCACGGTCACGCGTCGGCTTGCGCCAGTCGAACGGCGGTTTCGTGTCGGCATCCGGCCACACAAACGCCGCAAACTGCCCGATGTCCTGCACATAACCGGCCACCGTATGGTCCGACGCATTACGCTCAGCCCGCAGAAAGGTGACGAAGCGCACGACCTCCGCATCGTCCGCCGCATCGGAACGGTTCGGCAACGGCTCCGGCGGTCCGTCGCCCATCCGGACCTCCAGGTCCACATACTCGTTGGAGTCCATAGCTAACGCGGGCGAAGCCCGCAACCCAAGTTAATTAGTTAATTAGTTAATTAGTGCGTTAGTTTGTCTGGAAGAGCGATGCCCCCAAAAAACCTTAGTGCCCTTTGTGCCTTCGTGTGAGGAAACAACTAATGAACTAAAGCACTAATGAACTAATGAACTTGACCATCACGCCTTGGCGGCAGTGCGCGGGGCGCGCTTACTGCTCTTGCTACCCTTTTCGCTCTTGCCTTTGCTTTGTTTGCTCAGACCCAGCTTTTCAGCCCACTTCTCGAACTCGGGAATCTGATTCTTGTAACGGAAGACCATGCGCTTCAGGGCATAGCGCTGGCGGGGCGAGAGCGATTTCTTGCGCCCGTATTGCTCCTCAAGACTGGTAAAGAAGACATGGTCGTCAAACGTCCTTTTGCCGCGCGTCACCGGCTCCTGCCAAGTGGTGACACGGCGCAACATCTCCAACAGCAGCGGGCTTTCGGTGTCCGGCTGCAGTTCATCTTCACCGACGATCAACCCCAGTTCATCCTTGATCGTGTCAAAATCCTCGATCTGCGCCGCATTCTGCACAATGATGCGGTCAATCGCCGCGAACTGCCGCCCGGTCAGCCTGCGCCCTGACTCCGCCTGCTGGCGCAACGAATCGACGAATTCCGCCTGACTCTCCGAGAAAGCCAGATCCTTGAGCACCTCAAAACGGCGCTTCGCCTCTTCATGGCTCGGAGCCGCCCGGTCCTTGGCCACCTCATCCCCAAAGCCCATGTCGATCAGCCTTTGATCGGTCTGGTGGATCTGCTCGCGGTAACGCAAGACGATCTTGACCAGCGCAATAAGTTGTCTGTCGGTGACCGCCTTCACGCCAGCCTCGAGCTGCTCTTTGACGGACGCTACGAAGTGCTCATCGCTGTAGGTGCGTCTGCCACGCTGCACGGGGGGTACCCAGTCCGTGACCTGCGCCAGCATCTCCAGCACTGCGCTGACCTTGTCGGTGTCAGCGGGCGGCATTTTGGCCCGCTCCATCCACTGCTGAAACTTTTTGTAAAAGTCGGTCAGCATCGCGGTCCACTCGACACTGCCCTCCTCAATCTGGTCGAGCTGCTCCTCCATGCGCGCCGTGAACCCGACATCGAAGAGCCTCCCCAGTTTACCGACCAACAGGTCGCTGACTTCCAGTCCGAGCGGCGTCGGCACGAGTTGGCGCTTTTCACGGATGGTGTAATCGCGCGAATTCAGCGTCTCGATGATCGATGCATAGGTAGAAGGCCGCCCGACGCCGTTCGCCTCCAACGCACGAATCAACGAGGCTTCGCTGTAACGGGCTGGCGGCTTGGTCTCCTTGCGGTCGCACAGCCAATCAAGCGCCACCAGGCGGTCGCCTTCGGCCAGCGGCGGCAGACGGTCAACCTCGTCGCTCTCCTCCTCCGCCTCGTCCTCCTCCGGCTTCTTCTTGCGGATATCCAGCGCCATGACCTTGAGGAAACCGTCGAAAAGAACCTCTGATGAGGTCGCGGTGAAGAGGTAACGATGGGCAAGCCCCGCCTTGACCGGCTCGACCTCTGCCGTCTTCTGTTCAATGCGCGCCGCTGCCATCTGACTCGCGACGAAACGCTTCCAGATCAACTCGTAGAGACGCAACTCGGGACCGTCCAAAATGCCTTTAAGGCTCGTCGGCGTGCGGGTCACATCGGTCGGGCGGATCGCTTCGTGAGCCTCCTGCGCACTGGCGCGGCTCCTGTAAGTGTTCGGCTTTTCCGGATAGTAGGCTTCGCCGTATTTGTCGATGATGAAGTCGCGTGCGGCGGCCTGCGCATCCCGTGCGATATTGACCGAGTCGGTACGCATGTAGGTGATCAAGCCGACCGGCCCTCCCCCGCCCAGTTCCACGCCTTCATACAGTTTCTGCGCGACACTCATGGTCCTGTTGGGCGAATAGCCGCACACGCTCGAGGCCGCCTGCTGCAAGGTCGACGTGATAAAGGGCGGCAACGGTCGCCGCGCGCTTTCGCGCCGCCGCACCGCGCTGACACGCAGGGCACAGCCTTCGAGATCGTCCAGCAGCGCCTTGGCGGTCTGCTCATTGCCAATCGACGGCTTCTCACCATCCACGCGGGCAAGCCGCACCGTGAACGGGTCGAGCGGCTCCTCTTCGCGCCGCACCGTGGCACCCATGACCCAGTAGACCTCGGGCTGAAACGCTTGAATTTCGCGCTCGCGCTCTGCCACCAGGCGCAGCGCCACCGACTGTACACGCCCCGCACTCAACCCCTTCTTGAGGCGCTGCCAGAGCATCGGACTCACCTTATAGCCCACGATGCGGTCCAGCACACGGCGCGCCTGCTGCGCGTCGACGCGCTGCATATCGATCACACCGGGGTTTTCAAACGCCGCCCGCACGGCGCGCGGCGTGATCTCGTTGTACTGGATACGGTGCACCGGCTTGTCTTTCGCGCTGTCCGCCAGCGTTTCCTGAAGGTGCCACGCGATCGCTTCTCCCTCACGATCCGGGTCGGGCGCAAGATAGATCGCCTCACACGATTGAGCCGCCTTTTTCAATTCGGCGACGACCTTGGCCTTGCCTTTCGACAACACATATTTCGGCACAAATCCAGCATCGATATCCACGCCCAGCGTCCGTTCCGGCAAGTCACGGATATGACCGACCGACGACTTTACCACATAGCCGGAGCCTAGGATTTTCCCGATGGTCTTCGCCTTGGCAGGCGACTCTACAATGACCAGCTTCTTTCCCATATTCTTTTCCTTACCTGAATACCTAAAAAAATCAAGGGCCGCTCATGTCGAACGGCGCGCCACCCGTCCGCCCGGCAAGACCCGGACATGTCGCTTGATCTGCAGCCCGACCAGCAGGGCGTTCACTTTGCCGGCATCCAACCCACTCGTACGTACCACCTCATCCACCGGCACCCCGTCGGCACCGAGCTGCGCCAATACGGCGCGCTCCTCGGGCGTCAACACCGATTCGGGCGGATGCGCCGGTTCCGCCGGACGCGCTGCGGGCGCCTGACGCATACCGGCCATCAAATCCTGAAGTTCTTCGATCACATCATCGGCGCAGGTCACCAGCCGCGCGCCTTCACGCAGCAGTTTGTGGCAGCCTTGCGACACCGGCGAATCGATCCGTCCCGGCACCGCCATCACACTGCGGTTCTGGTCGAGTGCCTGGTTCACCGTGATCATCGTGCCGCTGTTGAACGGCGCTTCCACGACCAGCACCCCCTTGCTCAGCCCGCTGACGATGCGGTTGCGCATCGGAAAGGTCTGGCGGTCCGGCTGGCGTCCAAACGGGTACTCCGACACCACCGCGCCGCCGCGCTCGATCATCGCCCGCGCCAGCTTCGCGTTCTCTTTGGGAAACAGGCAGTCGAGCGCCCCGCCCAGAACCGCCACGCTCACGCCTTTGGCCTGCACCGCGCCGGTATGCGCCTCGGTGTCGATGCCCAGCGCCAGCCCGCTCACGACCATGTAGCCCGCGCTGGCGAGCTGATAGCCGAAGCGGCGCGCGCAATCACGCCCGTAGATCGTCGGGCGGCGCGTACCGATAATCGCCACCGTCGGGCGGTCCAACGCCTCCACGGCGCCCGCGACATACAGAACCAGCGGCGGGTCGGCGATCTGCTTGAGCAAGGCCGGGTAACCGGGGTCGTCCCAGGTGACCAGCTTCACGCCCTTCTTGGCCGCGCGCGCCAGCTCATCGTCGGCACGCGCCTGCCGTAGGTCGGACCAGAACTGCTGCGCCTTGTCCAGGCCGATGCCCGCCACGGTCCGCAGGTCGCTCTCCGAGGCCTCGAAGGCCGCAGCCAGCGATCCGAACCGCTCCGCCATCCGCTTGGCCGTGATGGCGCCCAGGCCGGTCACCCGGTTCATAGCGATTAAAGCGTCCCGCTCTGTCACATTATCCTCTCAAAGTCCTACACCGTCCATCCGGTTCACAAAATGAGGTAGGGTAATTAGCATATTCGCGCGTATCTGACAAGCAAGACGCGAAAATCCCCCTTGCGTCAAATCCTGAAACCTCATACTCTTCAGGTATCTGCATCTCCGCAATTGAGCATCAAGCGTTTTGATTTCACACTATGGCTACTGATTCTTACCAACCGCCCTACAGCCTCACGCCGACCATGCTCCGCCTGGTTGAGGAGATCGGCGGAGCACTGGGCCGACTGCGGGCCGGTCACGGTTCCATCGCTCCCCGCCTGCGGCGCGGTAACCGTATCCGCACCGTTCAGGCCTCCTGCGCCATCGAAGGCAACACCCTCAGTGTCGAACAGGTCACGGCGGTGCTCGAAGGCAAGCGCGTTCTGGGCGCGCCCCGCGAAATCCACGAAGTCCGCAACGCCTTTGCCGCCTACGAGCGCATGTTCGAGTGGTCGCCCCATTCACGCGACGACCTGTTGGCCGCACACGGCGTCCTCATGGCCGGTCTGATCGACGAGCCGGGGCGTTTCCGCTCCGGCGGTGTCGGTATCCAGCGCGGCGCGGCAATCATCCACCTCGCGCCTCCCGCCGACCGCGTGCCCGCCCTGATCGCCGGTCTTCTGGCCTGGCTCAGAGACACGCCGGAACACCCGCTCATCGCCAGTTGCGTCTTCCACTACGAGTTCGAATTCATCCATCCTTTCCAGGACGGCAACGGCCGCATGGGGCGCCTCTGGCAGACCCTTATCCTCAGCCGCTGGAACCCCCTCTTCGCCGCTGTCTCCGTCGAAACCCTCACCAGCCAGCATCAGGCCGACTACTACGCCGCACTGAATGCCAGCAACAAGGCGGCAACCTGCACCCCGTTCATCGAGTTCATGCTCGCCATGATCCGCGACGCCCTGCGGGAACTGCTCGTGCTAGAATGAAGCGCGTAAAGCAACTCCTCCGTAGAACATGCTGCGTAGCCCCTCATCGTCAGCGTATTTGTCGGCATTATCATTGATCGCAAACGAATAGGCGATATTCCCTGACAGTTCGAGCCCCGCCTTGAGCGGCACGGCCGCCTCTAGCACCAGCGCAAGGTGGTTCGCACCGTCGTGGCCGTCGGCCGCGTAGTTTGCGTTCCACCCCATCAACGCGGCGGGTGTGAGGGTCAACCAATCCGCGACCTCGCACGCCCTGTTGATGTATGTCACGAAGAACACGCCTTCGGCATCGAAGGAGTAGCAGCCTTCAACTCCGGCGGCGAGCCCAGCGGGCAGTCCCGAGTACGAGAGATCTGCGCCAGCTTCGTTGACACTCTCTTTGTCGCTCAAAAAACGCCGGAACTTGTAGAAGACGCAAGCCTCCCAATCGTTCCATTCAAAGGTATAGCCCGGCTTGATGTTCAACTCCCGGTAGTCCGTGTCTGGGCTGGTCGCATACCACACATTGACCGAGAGGCTTTCGTAAGCGGCCTCAATCGTTGTACTCGCCAGACTGTCGCCGCCAAGGTTGTCGCGCCCCTCGCCAACATAGCGGCTGTCCCATGCGGCAGTAATGTCGAAGTCGAGAACATCCAAGAGTTCCTCTTCTCTCTCGGCAAGCACACCCGTTGCGGTCGTCGCAACAACCGCCATAAGAACCGCCAGTGTTATGTCCCGTCTACGTCCATTCATTTCACTTACTAGCACCACGTCGTTTTCCTTTTTAGTTGTTTCTCTTCTTTGGCATCGTTTCATCGTATGCCTTTTCGTTTCGTCGTTTGACCGGTGTGATGTTCGAGTTCCTCAAGCAAGAGCGCCTTGTCTTCGCTGTATTCCAGCGCGGTGGCGCGATCAATGATGCGGCGGTTCAGGAGCGAGAGCAGGGACTGGTTGAGGGTCTGCATGCCATGCTCCCCCCCAGTCTGCATCGCTGTGCGCATCTGGTGGGTCTTCTCTTCGCGGATCATGGCGCACACGCTCGGGGTGGCGACCAGAATCTCGGCCGCCAGCGAACGGCCTTTGCCGTTGGCCCACGGCACGAGTTTCTGGCTCATGACCACGCGCAGCGTCGAGGCAAGCTGCACGCGAACCTGCGCCTGGTGCATGGCGGGATACGCGCTGATGATGCGCGAGACCGACTGCACGGCGTCGGACGTGTGCAGCGTCGCAAACGTCAGGTGCCCGGTCTCGGCCAGCGTCAAGGCGGCGGTCATGGTTTCAAGATCGCGCATTTCGCCCACGACAATCACATCGGGGTCCTGACGCAGGCTGCGCCGCAAGGCCTCGGCAAAGCTCTCGGTGTCGCGCCCGACTTCACGCTGCGTCACAAAGGATTGCTGGCTGACGTGCCGGTACTCGACCGGATCCTCGATGGTGTGGATATGGAGGGCCTGGGTCTTGTTGATCTCATTCACGATACTGGCGATGGTGGTGGATTTGCCGCTGCTGGTTGCCCCGGTGACGAGCACCAGACCGGACTGCATGGCGCAGATGCGCCGCAGGAGCCCCACGTCGAGACCCAGCTCTTCCAGCTCGAAGAAGCGGTTGGGCAGCAGGCGGATCGCGGCGGCGAAGTCGCCCTGCTGACGGTAGGCGTTGATGCGCAGGCGCGTGCCGTCTTTCAGCTCGAAGGCAGAATCAAGCTCGCCGGTTTTCCGCAGACGCGCCATCGCCTCCGCGTCGACCACACCGGCAATCGCTTCGGTGATCGCTTCGGCGCTCAAAGGTGCGTCCCGCTCGCCAAGCCTTTCGAGACGGCCGTGCAGACGGATGACCGGCGGGTTGTCCGCCGCCAGGTGCAAGTCGCTGCCGCCCTGGGCGGCCAGCTCCTCAAGCCAACGATTCAGGTCAATTGCCATCGGGTGCCTCCGCAGCCGGCGCCTCGGCCTGGGCGTCAAACTTTTTCCACTTGCGCTCAAATTCCTCGACCCTCCGATTAACCCGCTCAATGGTTTCACGGGAGGCGGCCTGGCCTTCGCCCGGCGCCAGCAGGACGCGGGGCCGGATCAGCACCAGCAACTCGCCGCGCGTCTCGTCCAGAATCGTGCGCTTGAAGAGGTGCCCCAAGATCGGAATGTGCATCAAAACGGGGATGCCGGTCTCGCGCTCCTCGTGACGATCACGGATCAGGCCGCCGATCGCGACAACGTGGCCGTCTTTGGCGAGGACTGTGGTGGTGACGGAGCGCTCTTCGATGTCCTGCGCGGCGAACTGGTCGGTCGCCGTCTGTCCGTACTCGACGGTCCGCTGCGGCCCGAGCTGCGTCTCCTCCTGCAACAGCCGGATCGTGACGGTGCGGTCGGCATGGATTTTTGGGGTGATCAGCAACGTGGTTCCGATCCGCTTGCGCGGCGAGGTGACCGTGTACGTCGTCACCGGCTGGGGCCTTTCCGTGCCGATGAAACTTGTTTCCGGCTCGACCTTCTCCAGCACGGTCACCTCACTGCCGATGAAGATGCGGGAGGCTTCGTTGTCGGCCACGAGCAGGCTCGGCGTCGCCAAGGCCCGGATGCGGCGCTTGTCCTCCAGAAACTGCAGCCGCGCCCGGACGTCGTCGCTGACGAGGCTGAAAACTGTGGCCATGGGATCCAGCCCCGTGCCTTGCGGCACCAGTGTGAGGGGATCGGACGAGCTGATCAGGCTGCCGGGCTCTGTCGAAATGCCGGTGGCGCGGCCACCGCTCAGCATAAAGTCTTTCGAGCCCAGTTCACGCTGGAACAACCAGTCCACGCCGCGCGCATCCTCATCCCCGAACTGAATGTCGAGCACCTTGACCTCGAGCAGGATTTGGGGTTTCGGTTTGTCCAGATCATGGATGACACTCTTGATCGTTTCGATCGAGGCCGCATCGCTAGAACGCAGGACCAGAGCGTTGGCCGACCGCGCGGCGGCGATGTAAACCAACCCCGGCCGGTCGTTGCGCCCGCCCATCTCCTCGGGGATGCCCCGTGCCGCCTGCTGTGCCTCCACGGCAAGACGCTGTTGTTTGACCACTTCTTCGACGGTCTGCTCCTCCCCCGACCTGCCGGAGCCGCTGCCGTACCGGCCTGACCCCGAACTGCGGCCGTACCGATCCGACCCATAACTGCGGCCGTACCGCC
Source organism: Kiritimatiellia bacterium (assembly GCA_035450385.1). Classification (GTDB taxonomy): domain Bacteria; phylum Verrucomicrobiota; class Kiritimatiellia; order RFP12; family UBA1067; genus DUPH01. The sequence goes on from DAOTMQ010000016.1 coordinate 14,327, forward strand.
CCGATCGACCCCACGAATCGCCCCGGCGGCTATACGAACTGCCGTACCCTCGGGAGCCGTCCCGGCCCGTGCCCGTGCCCATTCCGTCCATGTTCTCGGTATCGACCAGCGTGGCACGGTCGGAGATGGTCTCCATGCGGTCGAGGGCGCTCTCGATGTTAAACATGTCGTCGGCGATATCCTCGGGCGGCGGATCCCAGACCACCCGATCCTGGAACAATCGTGCCAGCGCATCGCCGATCTCTTCCGGCATCGGATACATGAGCGGAACAACCTCGACGGTTTCGTCGGCGTACAGGTTCAGACCCTTCTGATACTCCTCCATCGTGATGATCTGCACGATATCCGAGCGGGGCGACTGGCGATACCAGAGGCCGTGAGTGGCACAGATCGAGCGTAGCGTCTCCTCGATGCCGGTGTCGGAGAGATAGAAGCTGATGCGCTTGTCGCCCGCCTGCTCGCTGACCAGCACTTTCCATTCCGACTCGCATCCGCGCGTCATCAGCTCGGCGAAGTCACGCAACGCCATGTCGCGCACAAACACGGATTCGATCGCGACCGGTTCGGATTGCGCCTGCGCCACCGTCAAGGAGGCCAACGGCCCCGACAGGGTCGCCGCCATGCTCAGAATCCAGATGCACCCGCGCGATTGCAGCGCACCCGCCAACTTATGGCCAACGGCCATCACTCTATAACGACTCATCTGTAAATCCTCACATCATGCGGGCGCGTGCGCGGCGCGATTTCAATCTGGCTTTTCGTGATAGACTTCACCAGCAGGTACAACTGCGAGCCCACCGCATCCTTGGCCTCGCTCCCTGCAGCGCGATCCACTTGGACCACATCCCCCTCACGAACGAAGTGCAGAACTGTGGAGCCTGGAATCTCCAACGCGCCGACCGGCGACTTGCCGGCAACCGCCAGAATCGCGACAACACGAATGCCCGGCGGGATCGCCGCAGGGCCGGCGCTGACGAATCCGTCGCCCTCTGCAAGGCCTCGCATAGCAAAGGGATCGCCGACCGGAATCTTGGGTTCCGCCGGCAGGGCAACCGCGTCGGCCGTCGCAATTTCGGCCTCCTGAAGCGGTTCCGCCGGGGTGTTGGTCGCCACGGCGGCATCCGTTGCCAAGGCCATGCGGGATAGCCCAAAGAGGGCGACCAGCACAGCAACCCGCAATCGGTTAGTGACAGGGAGCATGCGAGCCGAGCGCGTGTTTTGTGTGTGCGCAGTCGGGAGCGCGGGCGTCCCCGCCCGCAGAAAGTTGAGCGTTGAAAGTTGAGCGTTGAGCGTTGAAAGTTTTTTAACGCAGAGACGCAGAGACGCAGAGGTGTGGCACGGGCATCTTGCCCGTGTTTCATGGGCGGGACCGCCCATGCACGCAAACCGCTGCGCTGTGAACGTGTAATGTGCCCGGGCTCGCGGAGCGCCGGGAGGGGCAAGCGTCTGCTTGCCCGCGGACGAGCAGACGCTCGTCCCTCCCCGCAGTACCCGCAGTACCGGCAGTACCGGCAGTACCGGCAGTACCGGCAGTACCGGCAGTACCGGCAAAAAATACTTGTCAGTCATGTTGATCATGTCAATCCTTACACTCCTTACTTTTAGCTAGCGGGCTGACTGCGTTGCTGTCAGCACCGCCATGAAAAACCCAAAATAGACCAAGCCGACAAATCCACCGACAAACACAAACATGGCGGGTTCGACCAGTTTGCTCAGCAGCGCCACGCGGCGGTTGAGCTGGTCTTCGGAGAAACGCGCGACCTCAAGCAGGCTGGCATCCATGTGGCCGCCCTCTTCGCTGACGCTGACCAGCGTGTGCGCCAGGGGTGTCAACCGTTGAAGCTCCGTCGCCTCGATGCACTTGCTCAGGCTGGAGCCCTCGCGCAACATCACCCGCACGCGCTCAAATTGCACGGCATAGAACCGGTTGCTCATCGTGTCGCGCACGAGGTCCACGGCGGCCAGCACATCGAGCCCGCTGGCCAGCAGCGAGCCGAGCGTCAGGCACCACATCGAGTTGGCGTGGAACTTGAACGCGCCGCCCAGCAGCGGCAGCCGCAGCGCGGCCCGATCCACCATCTCGCCCGTGCGCTCCGAAGCCCGCAGGGCGATAATCAGCACCGCCAGCGCAAAAGGCGCGATGAGTACATAGATGCCGTACGTGCTCAAAAAAGCGTCGAGGCCGATGACCATGCGCGTCGGCAAGGGCATCTCCGTGGCGCGCCGACTGGATGCAATGAACTTCATGACCACCGGAAAGACGCTCTTTACCATGTAGGCACCCACGCCCATCGCCACGAGCATCACGACGGCCGGGTAGCTGAACGCCTGCAGAATCTGCTCGCGCGTTTTACGCGAACGTTCCTTCAGGCCGGCGGCATGCACGGCCATGCTGTCGAGCGTGCCGTTGGCCTCCCCAACGCTCAGCAAACCAAGCGTCACGCGGTCAATGCCAGGCAGATGCAGAGTCAGCGCCTTGCTGAAGGATTTGCCCTCGCGGATGACACCGGCGGTGCGCGTGAGCGCAAGGCTCAGACGGGGCGGCGAAGTGCGTGCGAGCGCGGTGAGCGCGGTCAGGATGGGAACGCCAGAGCGCAACAAAGACCCGAGCTGCCGCAGGGTCAGCTCGACACTATGGGAGCGGATCAGCAAACGATCCGCAATGACTTCGACCCAACGGGGCGATGACGATGACTGCGGCACCGCCCCGGCGGGTGCTGGCGACAGCGCCACCACCCTGCCCCCGTCCGCTCTCAGACGTTCGACCGCCGCGCGCTCGGATTCCGCTTCAATGACGCCTTCGCGCCGCGCACCGTCACGCAACACCGTGTATCGGAAAGCCGCCATCAGACTTCACCCTCCCCGATAAACGTCACGCGCCGCACCTCTTCAGGCGTGGTCATCCCGGCTTTCACTTTTTCGGCACCATCCTGCGCCAGCGTCGCCAGCTTGCGCTGCCCGAAGGCGAAATCGGCCATGCGGTCCTCAGCCGCCCCCGTGACAATCAAGTCGCGCAGGTCGCGGTCCACCGGCACCATTTCATAAAGCCCGAACCGTCCGGCGTACCCCAGTTGCCCGCAAAGCGCACAACCGCATGCGCGGGAAACCGACGGCGGCGCGGCGGGATCCCAGCCGAACTCGGCGCAGATCGCCTCGGTCGCCGGTTCCTGCACCACGCAGTGCGGACAGGGCCGGCGCACCAGCCGCTGAGCTACGACCAGCCGCAGGGTCGAAGCCGTCAGTTCGCGTGAAACCCCGAGGTTCAGCAAGCGGGTGATGACAGATACCGAGGTGTTGGCATGCAGAGTGGCCAGCACGAGGTGGCCGGTCAGGGCGCTTTTGACGGCGATGTCGGCCGTCTCCGGATCGCGGATCTCGCCCACCATGATGATGTCGGGATCGTGCCGCAGCACACTGCGCAACGCTTTTGCGAAAGTAATGCGGTCGCCGTCGATCTGGATCTGATTGACGCCTTCCAGCGGAATTTCGACCGGGTTCTCGATCGTCAGGATGTGCTTCGTGCCCGGTTCGCGCAGATAGCGCAAGGCAGCGTAGAGGGTGGTGGTTTTGCCGCTGCCGGTCGGACCGGACAAAAGGATCACGCCGTAGGGCTGTTCCAGCGCCGTGTGCATCATGCTGTAATGACGGTCGCTCATGCCCAGGGCGTCGAGCCGATCAAGTTCCGCCGCCACGGCGGCGGTGGCCAGGATACGCAGCGTGACCTTCTCCCCGTGCATGGTCGGCACGACCGCCACACGCATGGCGATCGACTCGCCCAGGCTTTCCATGACGATCTGGCCGTCCTGCGGCGCGCGCCGTTCCGCGATGTCCATGCGTGCGGCGACTTTGACGGCAGAGACCAGATCGGCCATAAACTCTGGCGGATATTCGCTGACCACACGCATCATGCCGTCCACCCGCATGCGCGCGATGCCCACGCCCTCTTCAGGATCGAGATGGATGTCAGAGCAGTGAATCTGGATCGCGCGGTTGACCAGCCGTTCGAGCGCGGCCAGCGCGGTCGACGCTTCGTCGCCGTCCGCGCCCGCATAGTAGCGCTCGATCGCGCGGGCGACCGATTCCGGACGCGAGGCGGCGAACGTCTCGATGCGCAACCCAAGGCGACTTTCAAGTTCCATCGCGCCCAGCGGGTTGTCAGGATCCGCCAGCACCACGCTCAGGGTGCCGTCGTCCAGCCCCACTGGGAGCAAGCCATAGCGCTTGGCCAGCCTTGCGGGAACCTTGGCCAAAGCCGCTTCGGAAACAACCACCTTGGAAAGATCGATGCTACGCTTGCCGCTCATCCCACGCCTCCGGGGTAGAGGTGCAGCACCAGCGTGAAACGGAGAACCAACAGCGGGGCGGCGGAAGCGCTGAACATATCGTCTTCATGTAGCAGCCCAAGCGAGACATCGCGCAATTCCCAAAGGACCGGCTCGCGCTGCACATCAGCCAGAAAACCGTAGATCGACGTAAAGCGCCCCGCCAACTCATACGCGGAGGCCACCGTCGGAACCGCCCCGTCCGTCGGCGGCTCGTCGGCGGCGTTTTTCAAGACGCGCAGCCCGTGGCGCCCAGCCATCGCCAGCAGGACGGCATGGGCGTCCGCCTTGCTGACGTCCAGCCGCAGGTCGGTCGCCAACTCGATAGCGGCCAGCTCGCCGAGCTGGTTTTCGAGACTGCGCTCAAGGTTCTCCGCACGGAGCATCTCCTGCTGGATCTCATCATCCTCCAAGGGCGACGGCACCCGAGCAGGAACGTTCTTGTCGGACAATTTTTTGCGTGCCGCCGCCAGTTCCTTGTCGAGCGGGTCCAGCGCCCGCGTGCGCGCCGCGAAAACCACGCCCATGGCAAGCAGGATGCCGATCACGATCCGGTGAAACGCGGTGAAACGTCCCCAGAAAGTCAGGAACTCACGCTTCCACTGGCGCAAGGCTCGTCGTAGTGCTCTGATCACAGCCTTTTCTCCCTTGGCGACACCGTGAATTTGAAGTGCTGCGCGTGCCGACCTTCAACCGATTCCAGGCCGCCGAACTCGCGCCGCATGCCGGCGCGCTCGCCCATGTCGCGCAGCGCGGCGTCCAGTTGGGGCAAGCCGTCCTGCCACCGCGTGAGGCCAACCACATCGAAGCCGGCCGCATCGCTGCGCTGCTTCACAGAGAGCAGACAGGAGTAGGCGGGCATACGCTCCGCCAGCGTCTGTAGCAGCGGCAGCAAGCCGTGCGGCAGACAGCGCCGGCTTTCCAGCAGCGCTTTCTTCTGCAAGACGGCGTTCTGGCGATCCCGCAGCGCCTGCGTCTTGCTTGCGGCCTTTTTGCGCTCGCCTTCCAAAGACTCCCAGGCTGTAAGTTTCGCCCGCATGACACACAGGTCTTGGGTCTTGTCGTGTTTACTCATACCGGCCCACCCCAGCGCAACTGCAAGAATGATGAACAGGAGCACGGTCCCATACCGATGCGGATCGCGCGGGGGCGGCGGCAGACCGATCCACGGGCAAACTTCCATGACGCCGCCCACACGGCCGCCCGCCGCGGCGCGCAGCGCGTCCTCTTCGATGTCCCGCAGCTCCAGATAGTCCACATCCTCGCATGCACCCAGATACGGTGCCATGCGCTCGCGCAAATGCTCACCCGCGCCGCACAGGATCACGGTCATGGGAACGGCGTCATGCAGACTCAGCCGCTCCCGCGCACGGCCGGCCCGCTCCTTCGCGGTCGGGTCCGTTGCCGCGTCCAGCCCCAGCGGCAGAGCCGCCGTCAAAAACGGCTGCGGGTCATTCGCGGGAACGGCGTAGAAACTCGTGCGTTCGCGCACCAGCAGCAAGCGCCGGTTCGGCGTGCGGCGGGCATGTTCGGCAAGGACGGCCAACTCCAGCGATCCCGCGCCTTCGAAGCGTACGCCCTCAGCTTCAGCGTCCGAGGCAAACCGCTCCATCTGATCGATCTCAAAACTGGCCGCCAGCAGCGCCGTGCGCTCGCCCCCCATCTCGTAGAGGTCGGCCCGCGCCGCCGCCAAGCGGTGCCCCTCCGCCTCCAGCCCCGCCTCGCCCTGCGCCTCGTAGGCCAGAGCTGTATGCAACTCCTCGTCCGTCGCGTCTTCGGGGAGAGCCGAGGCGAGCGCGTGCGCGTCCAGAGCGTGTACATCTCCGGCGAGCAACACCCGCATGCGTTTCGCCCCGGATTGCGCGACGAAATCGATGAGCGCCTTCGGCACCCGACGCCCGCCGCGCGCCGCCTCTTCCGCGCGTCCGTCGCAGGTCCACTCCCCGCGCACCTGCCGCATGGCATACGCCCGCCACGCCAGCCCGTCGTAGACGGCGACAATCAGCGACCTGCCGTTTCCAAAAAGTTTCATCTAGGGTTCCCTCAAATACAACGTGATGATGTTCTGGCCGGGGTTCAGCGTCACCGGCTCAGGCTCCCGGCCGCTCGTCTGCAGCGATGCGGATTCGGGTGGATTCCCGAGGTATCCGTAGGCGAAGACCCGGCACCGCGTGGGCGTCAGGCCGGTGAACGTCACCGCCCCGGCCACATCGGTCGCAACAGCCGGCAGCAGCGTACGCCGTATCGCGGCGGCATCGGCGCCGACCTCCGGCGCAAACAGCGCGACGTGCAATTTGTGCAAGCGGTAGGGAGGCGTGTTCGTCCACGTCGCAGCCGCCCCCACGGGCTCCACGGGACGCCAGGCGACGTCCTGCGCATTGGTGCTGTTCCGCGCCTTGATCAGGACGGTCAGTTCGGTGTCCGGCAGCAATGCGTCGAGATCGAGCACCTGATCTTCCTCATCCCATAACGTCCCGCCGACGGCATTGTCCGAGCCAAGGCTGACCACGTTCGTAATCACATCGCCGATCGCGCCGCCCGAGACCTGCCAGACATTCCCGAAGCCGTCGTAGCTCTCGGCCGTGGCGGGGTCGTTCATCATCAGGTAGGGTCCGTTCCAGCCGCACACGAGTTCGACCGTCCCCGGTAAATGACCGCTGAACCGGGTCCACTCCGGCCACTGCCAGACCCCGGACGCCAGATTGCTCGTCACCGTGCCGTAGCCGATGCCGCCCGCGTCGCGCCACAACTCCTCTAGCCGCACGCCGTCGGTATCGTCATGCACCATCGGTAGCCGTCCCATGTCGCGCACGAAACGCCCGGGCTCGACGCCGTTGCCGACCACCGCCTCGCGGATCCGCCGCATGCGCAGGGCAGTCTCGTCGTAGCGCCCGCGGTTGCCGAGGTCGCCGGCGCCGGTCAGCACCATGGCCGCCAGCCCAGCCAGCAACGCCAGCACGACCACCAGCTCAATGAGCGTCATGCCGGATCTGGCACCGGTTCTATGGAGAGACAAACTCACGGCGCCTCCAAGGGCTGGGCGACGTCATCATCGGAACCGAACACCGCGTCAGCACCGACGTAAACCAGATAAAGGGTGTTGGTGCGCATCTGCACGCGGTAAAAACGCTCTTCCGCGTCGGCGACATCCGCGGCATGGCGCGGATCGTGAATGACCGGGATTTCGGCGGTCGGCCCCGAGCCTGTCAAGGGCTGCCCCTCTTCATCGAGATAGACGCGGCGGGTGCCTTCCCGCTGCAGATACGGGCCGCGCCAGCCCTTGCCGCGGTTGGGATCGAAGGCCAGCGGAAACGACCACCCCGCCGCCCAGGCGATGTTGGTCGTCATCAGCACCGCCAGACCGTAGCGGCTGATCTGGTCGCGGTCGGCCGCCGTCGGGATACAGTCGGCCTGAAACGCCGCGTAGGCGCGGCGGATCTCCATCATCTCGGCTGGCGACATGGCCTCGTCGACAGCCCAGGTTTTCTGCACGGTCAGCCGCGGCAGGATCAAAGCGACCAGCGCCCCGAGCAGACCAATCACGATCAGCATCTCCATGAGAGTGAAGCCGCCTTCTGTTCCTTCCCCCTTCATCCCGCTTTTTCCTTCTCGATCATGGGCCACTTCTCCGCAGCCGCCCTCTTCAGGTTACTGCGTTCCAGATACCGCTTACACTGGCGCAAGCGGTCGTAACCGAGCATGATGCCCAGCATGAAATCCTCTTCCGGCGTGTAATCGCACAGACGGGACTTGCCGATGCGCCGCACGACATCCACGCAGTCTTTATCCCCGAAGAACACATTGATGCGCGTTTTCCCGAGCGGATAAATCAGACTGGCAATGCCGCAGGCCTTGAGCTTGCGCTCGACCTCCAGCCGGTCAGAGGCGGGGAGCGTGTGCAACACCAGATTGCGCACCCCCTTCTGGTACTCATAGATATGGTGGCAGAAGACCTTCATAGCCCTAGTTTCAAAACGGTTGCGGGAGTGTGAGCCCCCGCAACCGCAGGTTTTGCATTCAGGTTACGGATTCAGCACGCCGCACTCCGGGCAGGTGCTGCCGATCATGCGCGCGGGGGTGCCGTCGTTGAACACCTTGAAGTACGCCATGTAGTAGGCGAAGCTCACCTCGACGTCTGCGCCGCCTTGGCTGGTGGACGACGTCGGGATCGGGCACTTGCCTTCCAGGCTGATGCCGTACTCGACCGCGCCCTTGGTCCAGTCGCTGTTGCCGCCGTCGCCCTTCGACCAGTCGATGGTCGGCGTGATCCAGAGGCAGACCACCGGGCCTGCGCCACCCTGCTCGTTCCAGACAGGAGAGTTCCCTCCCGTGGCCCGAGCCCAGTCACTGAGCGCGACACCGTTGAACGTGATCTCCTGCGGAGGATCGGAGTCGTCATTCCAAGGGTTGGAGCCATCGGCGGCGCACGCCGCAGCCACGACGACATCCTGCGCCACATTGACGGTTTGATAGCCCGTGCCGTAGGCAATCTTTGTGATGCCCGCATCCACCAGCGATTTCGCCTGGTTGGCGTCGAGCGTCAGACGCGTGTCCGCGATTTGGGTGACCATGTGGGCTTCCTGTGCCTCCGGGATGCCTTCCATCGCGTCCGGCGATCCCGATGCCGTCTGCATGCCGTTGTGCATGCCGGAGGGGTAGGCGCCGAACATGTCCGCGTACTGGCTCAGCACGCGCACGGTGCCGGCCTGGTTGTAGTCGCACACGTCGCCCATGGCTTCCTCGCGGTCGGCCGTCAGCTTTGGCAGGATCAGCGCGACCAGCGCTCCGAGCAGACCGATCACGATCAGCAGCTCAATCAGGGTGAAACCACTTGTGTTTCTCTTCATCATCGTACTCATTCTGTTTTTTTCCTTCACTCAATGGAGCATCTTCTGATGCCCGTTTTTTCTTGGACGGCTCCCGCCTCGGTCAGCCCGCCCGGTATGTCTTGCAGATTCCATGGCGCGGGAACCGCTCCCGCAACCGATACCTCACGCGATATCCAACCCCTTTCTGGTCATGGCCGCCCCGCGCCTCGCGGGGCCGGCCTCACACCGATGTTTCCTTAAACCTCTATCCCCTTAGTTCCGGCGGACGCCCCGCGCCCGCATAAAGTTGAGCGTTGAAAAATTTTTAACGCAGAGGCGCAGAGACGCAGAGACGTGGCACGGGCATCTTGCCCGTGTTTCATGGGCGGAGCCGCCCATGCACGCGAACCGTTGCGCCATGAACGCATGCGGCACCCGGACTCGCGGAGCGCCGGGATGGGCAAGCGTCTGCTTGCCCGCGGACGAGCAGACGCTCGACCTTACACTTCGTCCAAACACTTCGTCGCTGGCGCAATCGACTAAGTGTAGAGACTAAGTGTATCCGACTAAGTGTGGGGACTAAGTGTGGCTCCGCGCACAGCGCGGAGAGAAAGCGGTGCCGCGACCCGCGCACAGCGCGGCTCTTGTCACCGCACTCCAAATTTCGCCGCCGCGCCACGCGCGACACAACAATCATGTCAATCATGTCAAATTACCCTTTCTGGTTATGGCCGCCCCGCGTGGCCGGCCTCACCCGATGTTTCCTTAATTCTTTCCGGCGGGCGAACCGCGTCCGCCGCCGGGGTGTCGCAGGGCACGATAAAGCGGTACTGCTTGCCGCACTTGATCAACACTTCTTTTTCATGCTTGCGCAAAAAGCGAATCTCGATCTCCATCTCGCCGTATCCGCTGTGCGCGAACAACATCCGGTAAAGCTCCTCGATCCGCGCCAACACAGCCTCATGCGTCGATGCCATGGCACGCTCCTTTCGTATGCGGCTGACCGCCGCAACCGTTACATCCTTGGCACCCGCGATTGGCCTTGTCCCGCATGCTACGCCACGCCGCATGCCCGGCAAACCAAACTGCGGCACCGACAATCACAGCCACAATCACATTTTCCCACATCGCCATCCTCCTACACCCCGATCCCGAGCGCCGAGCCCACCTGATACACCACCAGCGTCACCCCGTAGGCCAGCAGCGTCAGACCGACCAACTGGAACAAAGCCCACTTCCACGAGTTGCTTTCGCGCTTGGTGACCGCGATCGTCGCCATGCACGGCGCGGAGATCAGCATGAAGAGCATGATGCAGAAGCCCGCCAGCGGCGAGTAGTTGGCCCTCAGCTTGTCGCGCAACGGCTCCGACTCCTCGTCGGCCTCGCCCACGGAGTAGACGATGCCCATCTGCGCCACAAAGACCTCTTTCGCCGCGAATGCGCCGATCATGGCCGTGCCGATGCGCCAGTCGAATCCCAGCGGCTTGATGAGCGGCTCCATGGCGTGGCCGATCCGCCCAGCGATGGAGTACGAAAGTTCGGCGGCCTGCTGATCCTCGGCGGAGAGATTGGGGTCCACGTCCTTCGGCTTCGGGAAGCTGGTCATCACCCACAGGAGCACCGAGATCGCCAGAATGATCGTGCCGGCCTTCTTGAGATAAACACCGCCGCGCTCCCACATGTGAATCAAGACGCTCTTGAGTGTGGGCAAACGGTAAGGCGGCAGCTCCATCACGAATGGCACCGACTCCCCCTTGAAGAGCGTCGAGCGCAGCAACTTGGCGCAGACGATGGCCAGCACGATGCCGATCATGTAGATGATCCACAGCATGGGCGCGTGCCAGGCTTCCGGGAAGAAGGCCGGAATGATCAACGCGTAGATCGGCAGCCGCGCGCCGCAGCTCATCAGCGGCAGCACCAGCATCGTGGTCAGCCGGTCGCGCCGGCTCTCCAGCGTACGCGTAGCCATAATGCCGGGGATCGAACAGCCGAAGCCCGTCAGCATGGGAATAAAGCTCTTGCCGTGCAGACCGATCTTGTTCATGAGCCGATCCATCATAAAGGCCGCCCGCGCCATGTAGCCGGAGTCCTCCAGCACGGCAATCGCCAGAAACAGCAGCAGGATGTTCGGCAGAAACACAAGTACCCCGCCGACGCCGCTGATGATGCCGTCCACCAGCAACGACTTGAGCAGGCTCTCCGATCCCTCCGGCCACCAGCCGCCGACAAACTCGCCCAGCCACCCGAAGAACCCCTCGATCCAATCCATGGGCGGAGTGCCCACGGTAAAAGTAAGCCAAAAGACCAGATACATCAGCCCCAGAAAGATCGGCAGTCCCCAAAAGCGATGGATAACAATTGCGTCGATGCGATCCGAGCGCGTGCGCCGCGTCTCGACCGTTGAACGCACGGCCTTGCGGCACACGTTGGAGATAAAGGCGTAGCGGCGGTCGGCAATGATCATCTCCGCCGTATCGCCCAAAAGCTTCTCGATCCGCGCCTGTTCGGCGCTGACCGTCTCCAGCACCTCCAGTGAAAAAAAGTGCTTGGCCACCTCCGGGTCGTTTTCGAGGAGCTTCACGGCCGTCCAGCGGGCTTCCGTGTCGTTGACGAAGTCGGCGTGGTGCTGCACCTGCTGTCGGACAGCGGCGATAGCGCGCTCGATGTCGTCGCCGTAGTTGATTTTGGGCGCGTCAACGGGCTGGCCCGTATCGGCGACGCGTACCGCCGCATCCAGCAACTCCCGCATGCCGACGTTCTTGTTGCCGACCGTCGGGATAATCGGTGCCCCGAGCAACGAAGAGAGCGCGTCGAGATCGAAGTCCAGTCCCCGCAACTTGGCCACATCGCTCATGTTGAAGGCAAAGACGACGGGAACGCCGAGTTCCAAAAGCTGGACTCCGAGATAAAGGTTGCGTTCGAGGTTCGAGGCGTCTACCACATTAATAACCACGTCCGGCTTCTCATCGATAATGAAGTTGCGCGCCACCAGCTCCTCAACGGAGTAGGCGGTCAGGCTGTAGGTGCCCGGCAGGTCCACCACCGTCAACTCCCGCCCGCCGTGGCGGCAGGTGCCCTCCTTCTTCTCGACCGTCACGCCGGGATAGTTCCCGACGTGCTGACGGGAGCCCGTGATATTGTTGAACAGCGTCGTCTTGCCGGAGTTCGGATTACCGACCAACGCCACCATGATCGTTTTCTTCATTCAGCTCGCTTCCCGCGCCCCGAATTACGGCGACACAACAAATGTTCGCTTTGACAAACTTTCACTGCAAAAAAAAAGAGAACCGGTCTGTCGAGATTTTTGCAACCCCTCTTGCTTGCAGGCGTGGCACAGGCATCTTGCCCGTGTTTCATGGGCGGGACGCCCATGCCACGAGGGGTTTTGCACGAGTCTCTGTCTTCCCGAGATCATGACTGCGTTTCCCCGTCATCCTCTACCGACACCTTCTCCGCCATCCCGCGTCCCAACATCAGCCGACTCCCGTTGACCCCGAGAATCACCGGTCCGTTACGGTCGTTATGGCACACCTGCACCTGCGCCCCGGGCAACAGCCCCATCGCAGTCAACCGTGCGGCCAGACCTTCGCCAGCCTGCACGCGGCGCAGCCGTACCGAGCGTCCTTCCGGAACCAGACTCAAAGGCATCCACATTGCCGGGTTCATGGTTGCGCACCTCACGCTTTGACCCTTTTCACGCTGATGTCCGCCGCTTCCTCCTTGCGGAGCGACAGATGGTAGCCCTTGATCTTCACGTCAATGGGATCTCCAAGAGGCGCCACGCGTACCACCTCGACCAGACTCCCTGTGGTCACCCCCATGTCGCGGATGCGCCGCTTCACAGCGCCCCCACCGGCGAGCTTCTCGATCTGCGCCTTCTCGCCGGGCTTCAGTTCACTGAGCGGAATGCTCACTTCGCCCGCAGTTCCTTTCTTATGGTTTTTCCTGACATCCTCGAGGCACTGTTCGATGCACCGCTCGCAGTTCTGCGGCGCAACCGCCGCCTCCTCGCAGCGGTACCCGAAACCGCGCACCCACTTCGCGCCCGCCCTGGGGCAGGTCT
>DAOTMQ010000017.1:0-27414 GCA_035450385.1 Kiritimatiellia bacterium
AAGGATGGGAGGGACGAGCGTCGCTCGTCCGCGGGCAAGCAGACGCTTGCCCCTCGTGCGCTTCGCAAGACGATGACAAGAGCCGGAGTACGGTGGCTGGGCAGCGTGCAAAAATGTTTTTCATGGTTAGGAATCGTGCGTTGAGAATCCTTTGGCCTTGACACACGGATTCTTACCAGTGTACGGTTCTGACCCTGACTGTCGGCTGACGCCGCCGTCGGCGGCGGCACAGGCAGTTAAATTCTTAATCGGAGGCGGAGTGTATGCCAACTTATGACGATCTGGAATCAGCGTTCTATTTTGTGAGCTGTAACTTTGAAGATACGAACCGAGCCGTATACGATAAGGTTACGGATCAATTCTTTTATGCGTCGGATGGCATCGACGAGATTCCCGAAGAAGCCGACGGTAAGCCGGAGCGATACGTCGATGTCCCGAACAAAAACGACCTTGATCTTGGTCGGTCGTTGGTTTTCCGTTTTGTCCGGGCGACCATTCCGGATGCTGTAGACACGGTCTACAATATATTCAGGCGCGCCGGTGCTTACTCACGGTTCAAGTACTTCCTTGAGGAGCGCGGTCTGTTGCAACAATGGTATGATTATGAAAACGCAGCCCAACGCGAAGCGCTTCAGGAATGGTGTGAGGAGAACGGCATAAAACTCAGCGAAAAAGAAGCCCCGTAACGCCGCAACTTCTGCTTGCATCCTTCGCGCATTCCCCGCACAATGCACATCCTACAGTGGTACTCGATAATGGAAAAGGGGAGGGAATATGCGTGGTCGCTTTGTTATGATGCTGGTGTGCGGTTTGTTTGCCGCATGGGGACACGCCGCAGAGCCGGTGGATCCGTCGTTGTTGCTCTGGCTACCGTTTGACGAAGGGCGCGGCACCTTTGCCATCGACCGCTCGGACAATCTGCTGGAGGCTGATCTATCACAACTCCGGTGGGCCACCGGCGCGTTCGGCACCGCCGTTCACTTTGGCGGCACCAATGCCTTTGCTGAGTTGCCGCCTGTGCCGGGACTCAACGGTGCCACGCAGTTCACTCTCTCCGTCTGGGCCACGTGGGAAGATCCCGCGCCGCGCCGCTACCCGAACCTGCTGACCTCGCACAACTGGAGTCCGGGCGGCATGATGTTGTTTGTCTCTGATACCGCCTGCTCGTTCCGGCTCGGTCGCCCCGGTGCGCGCGCCGGAAGCGCGGGACCGCAATGGACCGAGACCGGCGTGCCTCTGCTCAATCAGTTGCCGCAACGGACTTGGACGCACCTTTGCGTGACCTTTGCGTTGCCGAATCTTGTCACCTATGTGAATGGCAAGCAGGTCGGGCGCACGACGTGGTCGTATCCGGTCGAGGCGCAAGCGCTGCGTCTGGGCGGTTGGCTCGGGGCAGTCTCGCACCACGGCCTGCTCGATGATCTGCGCATCTATGGGCGTACCTTCTCCGGTGAGGAAGTGGCGGCACTTGCGTCGCCAAAGGATCGCGCCAACGCCGCGTATGTGCTTGTGGACGAAGCCGCATCTGCGGAACCGCCCGTGGCCCGCTTCCGCACCCGATACGCCGAACTGGCGATCGATGCCGCCGGACAGGCGGTCTCGCTACGCAATCGGGCATCGGGACGCGAACTGCTGGCGCGTCCCGCCCCGCTGGTGCGCGCGCGCTTGGCGGACGGTCGCAGCCTGACGGCGCGGCGTGTCACCGCGCAGGGCAACCGGCTCACCTTCTCCTTTCCGCGCGGTCAAGGCGACGCCGTGCTGGAGGTCGATGCGCGTCGCGATTTCCTGACCTTCACGGTGCGAGCCCTGACGCTCTCGAATGCGGTCGCGCTTACCTTCTGCGAATTGCCGACTGCGCCCGCTACCTATCACGGCGGCATGGCCAACATGCTTTCGGATGATACCGACGCCGTCTGTCTGCGCGGCTACGAACTGCCGGTTGAAACCAAAATCCAGGGCAACGCACTTCAGGTCTCCACGACCGCGAAGCACGGACTCACCGGCTGGCGCGCCGGACTCGCCGCCGGTCCTAAAGACCAGATGCCGGCGATGCTGCGCGAGATGGCGCTCTATGCGGGCGTACCGTTCTCGCGTAGCGGCGGCCCTTGGGCATTGGAGGCGGAGTCGGCGCGCGGCTCTTATCTCTTCGCCGATCTCGCGTATGCCGCGACCGACGACTGGATCGAGATCGCGCGGCGCGGCGGCTTCTCGACGATCCACCTGCACGGCTGGTGGCAGACGCTCGGCCACTATGCGGTGCGCACCAACTATTACCCGCGCGGTCTGCCCGACATGCAGGATGCGGTCGCCCGCATCCATGATGCCGGACTGCGTGCCGGCATCCACACCCTGACCGCGTGCATCGATCCGCGCGACTCGTGGATCACGCCGGAGGCGAGCCCGCACCTGATTCCGTTCGACAGCTATACGCTGGCTCGTGCGCTCTCGCCGACCGATACCGTGCTGTACGTCAACGAGCCGCCCTCGGCGCGTCACGACACGGTCTTCACCTACTCCGGCAACGGCAATGCGATCCGCATCGGCAGCGAGATCATTCAGTACACCGAAATCTCGCGCGAACAGCCTTACGCTTTCAAAGCCTGCACGCGCGGCGCTTTCAAAACACGTCCCGCCGCCCATGCCGCAGGCGCTCAGGCCGACTATCTGCAGCAACGCTACATCGCCTTCTACCCGCAGCCTGACTCGCCGTTGGCCGACGAGCTTTCGGCGTGCATCGCGCATGTGTTTAACACCTGCAAGTTGGATCAGCTCTACTTCGATGGTTCCGAAGGCATGATGAGCCGCTACGGCATCGACGCCATGCGCCACAACATCATGCGCCGCCTGAATGGCGACCCGGTGATCGAGGCGAGCTGTTACGGCGCACACAACTGGTGGTTCCATTCGCGGCTGGGCACTTGGGATCATCCGGTCTGGGCGGCGAAGCTTTTCCACGACGATCATGTCAGGGTGTGCGAACGGTATCGCAAAACCGATCTGCTCGGGCCGCAGATGGGGTGGTGGGCACCACGCATGGCGACGTCGTTCGCGCGCGGCCACCATCTGGACGAGATGGAGTACTTCGCCTGCAAGAATCTCTCGCTGGACGCCGCGATGTCCATTCAAGGCGTCAATGTCAACAACGCGCCGTTGCCGGTCCATCTGGAACGTCAATTCACGCTACTGGGCTGGTACGAGCATTTGCGCCTGGCGCGATACTTCGATGATGCCACTGTGGCGCGCCTCGTCGGGGCCGGTGCAGAGTTCCGTCTGCGGCAAAACGCCGACGGCGAATGGCGCTTCACGCCGGTCACGATGCATACGCAGCGCATCACCGGCCCGGATGACGGCTCCGCTGCTTGGCAGGTCGTGAATCCGGCGGCGCGGCAGCCGCTCTGCGTGCGCGTGGAGGCGCTCTACACCGCCGCGCTAACAAACGCGCCCGGCGTTAAACCGCTGGTGAGCGCGGAAGAGTTTGCGGCGTTTAAGATCACCACGGCCTCCTCCGTGCGGCTCGGCGTTTCCGAGGTGACCGACGACACGCGCGGTGGTCCGCGAAACCTGCGGCTGCGCGCGGAAAACCGCGGTACGACGGTGACCGGTGCTTGGGCGTGTGCGACGCTGACCTTCCCCGCGCCTTATCGTCACATTGGCGGTACCGGTGCCTTCGGGCTGTGGGTCAAGGGCGACGGCTCGGGCGCGTTGCTCAACCTGCAACTCAGATGTCCGCGTGAATTCATGGGCGCGATGTCAGATCACTACGTCACGCTCGATTTTACTGGCTGGCGCTATGTGACGCTGTTGGCGCGCGAGCGCGACACCGCCCGCCTCGACGAGTTTGTCTGGCCCTACCGGGGAACCGGTTCGCATGCGTTGTTCCGCACGAATCTGGACATGGCGCACATTGCGCAGGTCAGCCTCTATCTCAACGCAGTGCCGCCGGGCGGCGGCGTGGATGTAATCGTAAGCCCCGTGCAGGCGCTACCGGTCAAGCCGGTCAAGTTGGATCGGCCGTCGCTGACCGTCAACGGCCAACGCCTGGCCGTGCCGTTCACGTTGGCTTCCGGCGAGTTCGCCGAACTGGAACCCGACGGAATCTTCACGCACTACAGCGAGCGGGGCGATCCGCTTGCGCGCGTGGAGTGCGCGGCGGAAATCTGGCCGGATATGCGGTCGGGGGCCAATGCACTGACCTGCGCGGGCGGCCGCGCCGAGGTCTCGGTAACGACCTTCGGCGAGCCGTTTGGAACGCGGCGGTCGCGCCGCGCGGTCGACTGGACGCAACTCAAGCGCGAGTACGAGATGCCGCGTGTGGCGCTGGCATCAAACGATGTCGATCGTGCCGGTTGGGATGTGGCAGTACGGCCCGGCGAGCGCGCCGCATTGGAGATTGAGTTGTGCGGCGCGATGGCTGAGCCGCGACTGACCATCGGCGGACAGATGGTGCACTTCCCGGTGACGCTCAAAGCCGGCGAGCGCCTGATCTGCCGCGATCGCCGGTCGTGGCGGGTCTTGAACGCCAAGCGCGAGATGCTGGCCGAGGGGCGCCTGTCGCAAGACGTGCCATTGCTCCGCTCCGGTACCACCCGCGTCGCGTTCACAAGCGCGGGGCATGACCGCGCACTCATCAAGCTGGTCAAGGTCTATGAGTCGCCCTCGCTCTGGCCGTGGTAGAAATAGACACGGAACACGGAAAGGCATGGCTCGGGTTTATTTAACGCAGAGGCGCAGAGGTGTGGCACGGGCATCTTGCCCGTGTTTCACGGGCGGGACGCCCATGCCACAATTTTTTGTGGCGGCAGACCGCCTGTTATTGCGACCACGTAGTGGCTCGCAATGATGAGTGTAAAAACGGGCGGGAGGATGGGCACTGGGCGCACATAGGGTATGCAATAGAGGAAGTGCGCGGGGATAGCCCCAAAAAGCGCCCGTGATGCTGTGAAAGGTCACTTCAAAGAGGTGCACCCGTGCGAAGCGCCGGGAGGGTCAAGCGTCTGCTTGACCGGCGGCGGTCACGCCGCTACTCTGTGTCCCTGCGTCTCTGCGTTATCAAGAAGTGCAATGCTATACGAATCACGAGCCGAACTACCGCAGGTGAACAGGAGGTCGCCGCCTGACGCCAAGATTGCGCTGTTCCGGTCGCTGTTCAGGGGCCGCGAAGATGTGTATGCGCGCCGCTTTGAAAGTGCGCGATCTGGGCGCTCCGGTTACCAGCCCGCCTGTGCGCATGAATGGGCTCGCGGACTTTGCGAGAAGCCCAAGGTCCGATGTGCCGTGTGCGAGCATCGCCGGTTCCTGCCTGTGACCGACAGCGTGATACGTGCACACCTCTCGGGGCGCGACGAGCAGGGACGGCCGTTTGTCATGGGCCTGTATCCGCTGTTGGTCGATGAACACTGCTGGCTGGTGGCGGCGGATTTTGACAAGGCCGCTTGGCGCGAGGATATCCGCGCACTGGCTAAAACCTGCGCGGATATCGGCGTGCCGTGTCTGGTGGAACGTTCTCGTTCGGGGAACGGCGCACATGCCTGGTGGTTTTTCGCCGAACCGGTGCCGGCCCGTCTCGCGCGCGACTTCGCATCATGGCTGATTACGGAAACGCTGGATCGCCGACCCGAGATAGGGCTTGATTCGTATGACCGTCTCTTCCCGAATCAGGACACGATGCCCAAGGGCGGCTTTGGGAACTTGATTGCGTTGCCGTTGCAAAAACAAGCGCGCGCCAACGGCAACAGCCTGTTTCTTGACGACGCGGGCGAACCATGTCCCGATCCGTGGGCGGTTCTCAGTCGTGTGAAACGGTTGACGCGCGCCGAGATCGAGTCTCGCGTGGCGCTGGCCCGCCAGCGTCGGCGCATCGTGGCCGCGCTGCCGGTGAGTCAAGACGAGGATGAGGCGGAACGGTTGTGGGACCTAGACGTGACGCCGCAATCGGAACGCGCACACGATCCTGAACCCGCGCCGACCGAGATCCGCGTGGTGTTCAGCGACCGGCTGTATCTCGACAGACGCGACTTGAGTGCGGGCATGCTGAGCAGCGTCCGCAAGCTGGCCGCTTTCCAAAATCCAGAGTTCTATCGGGCGCAACGGATGCGGCTCTCGACGTACGGTAAGCCGCGCGTTATCTGTTGCGCGGAAGAAACGCCCGGTACGTTGGCGTTGCCGCGCGGATGTTATGATGCCCTGTGCGCGTGGAGTACCGCGCAGGGCGTCCGGCTGAATGTGATTGACCGGCGGGAGGCGGGATGCCCGCTGGAGGTCTCATTTCACGGCGAACTGCGACCGGAGCAAGTGCCTGCGGGCAAGGCACTGCTGGCACACGACATCGGGGTTCTGTCTGCGGGTACGGCGTTCGGTAAAACCGTTCTGGCGGCGTGGCTGATTGCGCAACGCCGTGTAAGTACGCTGGTGCTGGTACACAGGCAGCACCTTCAGGCGCAATGGGTGGCGCGTCTCGCACTGTTTCTGGACCTGCCCGAAAAAGAAATCGGAAGAATCGGCAGCGGTCACCGGACATGGACCGGCCGCTTGGATGTCGCGCTGATGCAGAGTGTCAGTCGCAAGGGCGTAGTGGATGACCGCGTCGCCACATACGGGCAGGTGATCGTGGATGAGTGCCATGCGGTGTCGGCACCCACGTTCGAGCGTGTGGTTAGTAAGGCGAAAGCCCGGTATGTGGTGGGGCTCTCCGCGACACCCATCCGCAAGGATGGCCACCACCCGATTATTTTCATGCAGTGCGGGCCGGTGAGGCACCGGGTTCACGGTCGCGAGTTGTCGCGCGTGATGCCTTTTGAACATATCGTGCAGGTACGGCCCACGGCTTTCCATGTTTCGGTCGGGCTGATGGAGCAAAGCGGTGACGTGCCACCCTTCCATGCGGTGTGTGACGAACTCTGCGCGGACGCGGGACGGAACCGCCTGATTCTGGAGGACGTGTTGCGGGTGGTGTCGGAGGGGCGATCGCCGGTGGTGCTGACCGAGCGCCGCGAACACCTCGCGTTTTTCGCCGAGGCGCTGAACGGGCGGGTTCAGCATGTTGTGGCACTCCGCGGCGGACTTGGGCGACGGCAGGCGACTGCGTTGCGAGAGCGGCTCGCCGCCATTCCGGACAACGAGGCGCGTGTGCTGCTTGCCACCGGTTCGTATTTGGGTGAGGGATTCGATGACGCGCGTCTCGACACGCTGTTGCTAGCCATGCCGATTTCATGGCGCGGACGGATTGTCCAGTATGCCGGGCGGCTTCACCGTCGTCATGCTGACAAACACGAGGTGCGGGTGATCGACTATGCGGACCTCAATGTGCCGATGCTGGCGCGGATGTTCGAGCGCCGCTGTCGCGGGTATGAGGCGATCGGCTATCGGATCGTGCTGCCGCTCAGCGCGACGCCCGGATGGCCGGCGGAGGTCGCAGTGCCGGTGGAGCCGGCCTGGCAGGAGACCTATGCGGCCAGCATACGGCGTCTCTGCCGCGATGGCGTGGACGCGCCGCTGGCCGATCTGTTCGTGCATGCCGCCTGGCGGGCGATTCCTGACGATGTGCGCGGTGCCGCGCGGGCGCGCAGCGCGACGGAGGCGTTCCTGTTCAGGCGGCTGGAGACACTGGAGGCGACCTGCGGGCTTTTCGCGCTCAACACCCGCCTGCAGATCCCGTGGCAAGGGGGCAGTGAGATGGAGGTGGATCTCTGTGCGGAGCGCTTGCGTCTGGTCATCGAGTTGGACGGTGCACAACATCTGGGTGACAGCGAAGCCTACCGGCGCGACCGCGCCAAAGACCTGCGCTTGCAGGAGCATGGATTCATGGTGGTGCGCATACTGGCTGAAGATGTGTGCGAACGGCTTGATGTTGTACTTGATACCGTACTTCGGGCGGTTGCCCATTGTCGTCAGCGGGAAGGTGCATCAGGCTATCCAATTGTTTGATTTCGCGCTCAATTCCTCAAATAGTGGCACTTGCCCCTCCCGGCCGATCGCGCTACACTGAGCGAATCGGAATGGATATCGACCGTCATAGGAGGGGGAAGATAATGACGACGTTTTGTCGTTATGCGATTGCGTGGCTTGGTATGGGAACGGCACTGGCCGTATGGGGCGCGGAGGAGCCAAGCGTGCAAACCGAGTCAGAGATCGACGCCTCGATCAGCCGCGGTCTCGAATGGATTGCGCGCGGACAGCGCCCGGACGGCACGTTCGGAAGCGGCGGGATGGCGCAAAACACGTCGGGCATCTGGGCGCTTTGCGGGATGGCTTTTTTGGCGCGCGGGCATGTGCCTGGTACCGAGCCATACGGCCCCGTGGTTGAACGCATCATCACACGCCTTGCCGAGGTCCAGCGCGCGGATGGTTATCTCGGCGGAAATGACGGCAAGATGTACTCGCACTGTATCGCCACGCTCTTTCTCTCCGAAGTTTCCGGCATGGTACGTCCCGAGCTTCAGAGCAAGATCGATCAGACGCTGCCGCGCGCTTTGAAGATCATCCTCGATGCACAGAAGATCGAGAAAGATAAAAACCATCAAGGCGGCTGGCGTTATCAGCCCGACTCCCGTGATAGTGATTTTTCATGTAGCGGTTGGGCGCTGATGGCGTTGCGTTCCGCGCGTCTCAACGGTGCGGCCATTCCGCCGGAAGCGATCAAGAGCGCGGTGGAATATGTGCTGCGACGCCACGATGAAAAGCAGGGATGCTTCGGTTATACCGATAAGCAGTCGCATGCGGTCACATTGACGGGGGCCGGTATCCTCTGCCTTTCATTGTGCGGCGAGCATGGCAACCCCGCTGTGGGCCGAGCAGCCCGCTATCTGATGGAAAAGTACACGGAGCTGCCGAAGCAACAGTACTGTTTTTACGGTATGTACTATGCGGCGCAAGGGTTGTTCCAACTCGGCGGTCGCGAGTGGCAGGAGTTTTCGCGTTGGATGTACGACACCTGGATCCCGAAGCAGCATGCGGACGGTTATTGGGAGCGAGGCGAACAGGATCGATACTACCAAACCGCTATGGTGATCCTCGCGTTTACCGTTCCCTACCGCCAGTTGCCGATCTATCAACGCGACGAAACCGTTGACGAGTAGGCGTTTGGTGGCTCTGAAGAAAAGTACTATCGTGACGAAAAGCTACGAAACTCATAGGGCTTAAGCACGAATTCAACCGGTCGCCCGCACCGATCGGCCGCCAGCGAACGTCCCGTGACGAGATCGACCGTACCCGCAGGAAACGCGATCGTCACCGTACGCGGCGCGTACACTGTGTTGGCGATGTAGAAATAGGAACGTCCGTCAAATTCACATTCCCTGACGACGACCCCCTGCGCTCTCAACGTCCCGACCTCGCAGCCCCCCAACTTCTCGACGTCCTTCATCACTACCGCTGGAAGTGCACGGAAAGCCTGGATGAACGGCACAAGCTCGTCCTCCATGCCGTAGGTGCCGATGAGGAACCCGCCCTTGGACATGCCGAGCACGTCGTGGTAACGGAACGGTTCGACAAAATGTTTCAGCGCGTGGCGTCCGGCGGGATTGAGCGTCGAGACCCGCCAGGGACATTCATCCATCCACTCGCACGAGAGCGTGTTCTTCGCCCCCTTCGCGCCACGGCCGATCGCCGATTCCCAGTAGCGGTCGTGTTGGTTGACCCACGGATAATCCGCCCCGTTGAGCAGATCGTAGAAACCGGGCAGTTCGTCGAGGATACGTTGGTGTTCGTACGCGCCGGGGAGCTTGTAGGCACCGCGCCAGGTGTGGCGGTAGTCGGCGGGCACCATCGTCTGGCAGAGGATGAGATTCGGCACCGCCTTTGTGAGCGCGGGACCGTCCAGTCCGCACGCAATATTTGCCCGTTGCATGAAATCGGGGCGGAGAAAATCGGGATGGTTGTAGTTCGCCGGCACGAAGCTGTTGAGCCAGAGCTTGAGGTCGGGACGCGCCGTGCGCAATTTCGCCGCGATGCCCGCGTAAAACTCCGTCACCCGGTCACACCGCCACTTGAGCCACTTCTCCCACAGAACAGGATCGGCCCGCAGCTTCGCGGCGTAGACCTTGCCGCGAAGCGGATCGTTCCGATCCACCTCTTTCAAACCTTTCAACTTCTCAACGTTCCAATCTCCCAAACTCCCAACAAATTCTTCGATGCAATAGTCGTTGTATCCCGACTCCTCATCGCCGAACCACAGAAGGCAGTGGCGGGTCATGTGCATGCAGATACCCTTGAAGGACGGATGATCCCTGCCTTGAGCGAGGAGCACGTCGACGATCGACTCGATGTGCTTCCTGACTTCGGCATGACCGAAATTAAAGTTCGGCGGCGTGTCGTGCCACTTCCCCCAATTGGGCTTGCCGGTGTCATGGATCGCGATCGGCGTCGGGTGGAGCGAGCCGTCGGACATCGTCTCCCGCGTCACGAGCCCCGGCTTCACCGGCATGTTGTTGAGGTTTACAGTCGGCACGACCCCGAGACCGATCCGGTCAAACTTCTCATACCAGGCACTCAGAAAATCCGGCGCATGCCGCCGCGGCATATAGTCGTCGTTTATGAGACCCTGGTACCAGGCGCCCGGGTAGGCAAAAAGATTCTGCCCCGTGTACTTCATTGCGGCGATGGCACGGTCAATGAGCTTACCGTAGCCCTCCGGTGTGGCGTTGAGTTCGTTCGGGAGACCGAAATCGTAGCCGATCGCCGGATCCTCGAAGTAGAGCGCGAACGTGCGGCGCCAGCCGTCCTTGTTCGCCGCGGGTTCATTGATTTTAGCCGCCGGGAGGCCGTCCGCATCGACGATATAGTGACGCACCGCCGAAACGGCAGCGGGCGAACCGTCACGGGCGGTCATCACCACGAGAGCGACCTCCGGAGCGTGTGACCAATAGAGACAGCGGTGCGTGAGGATCTTGCCCGTGTTCGGGTATTCATCACCGGCCAAGACGTCGCATTGCATGATGTAGTCGCTGCCACGGGTCGGCTGGATGATGATGTCGGCGGTGCGGTTGGTGTCGTCGGGATAGTCGATCTCGAAGCAGTGTATCGGACGTTTCACGTCGATCGTGAAACGTATCGCGAAACGGCTGCCGCTCTTACCATCCGCCTCGAGGTACCTGACGCCTCCGAGTTCCTTGAAGGAGTAGCTGCCGACGCAACGGAAGCGATCCTCCGGCGGACACTTGTCGAGCTTCATTTCCTCGACAAGCGTCATCCGGCCGGGTATGCCGGCGCGATCAAGGGGAGCGAGCGAATAGGCACTCCCCTTCCAATCCTTAAAGAGTTCCGCGTAGTTGGGTTTCTCGGGCATGGACTCTGCGGGATCGGCCCCCTCCGCCCAGATCGCCTTAATTTCCTCCGGAGCGAGCGGCGCGGAATAGATACGCAGGTCGTCGATGAGACCGTCGAAGATCTCGCGTCCCTCGCGCCCCCCGACAAAGAACTCTGTGAAGCCGCTGCGATCGACTTCAATCATCTCGCTCTGGCTGAGCGCATGCTGCATCGGCGAATAGCCGTCACCCTTGCTTCCTCCACCCCGACCGTTCGCGTAGACCCGCACGCCCTCCTCGTCCCAAGTGAACGCGACGTGGAGCCATCTGTCGTCGCAGGGCACTTCCCGCGTCGTGTAGAGATCGTCCGGATCGGACTGATCGGCACGCAAGGTGCTGCCGAGCCACCAGAGCCAGAGCGCCCCGCAACCGTGGCGGTTCTTCCAATGTCCGCCCGGCTGCGGATAGGCGAAGAGCGAGCGCCAGGGCTGTTCCGCGAGCGAGAAGTCCCAGTCGCGCTTCACCCACATCATCACCGTTCCGCGGACAGGATCCATGTTGTCCCGGATCGCGTATTTGAGCAGGCTCTTCGCCTTCGCGGAGAACTTTGCGGCCTGGCCGAGCCGCCCGGGCACGAACTCGACGTTCTCCACCGCGAGCGGCTCGCGACGCCCCGCGCCAACGGTGGCAACGGCATGGCCGTCGAAGGGACAGTGGAAGACGAGTTCACCCTTCACGTATTTCTTCGCGAGCTGAATCGGCTGCTCCTCAAACGTACCGATCGTGAACGCGCCCAGCTTCACCGAGCCGCCATCACCCGGCCGACGGACATCGAAGCGGAGGTGGAGGCCACGAAGCCCGGCCTCGACATCGGCCATCATCCGGTAAGTCCGGCGGCGCGCCATGCCCTTCAGTTTCTTCGTGCGGTAGTAATGCCCCTGGCCGTAGCCTTCGAAGAGGAAATCGAATTCACTGCCGCGGGGTGCCTCGACCTCGCCGAGGATCGTCGCGCTACGTCCGCCGAGCGCATTCGCGTCGAGATTGCAGCCCCGGAAGACAAGCTTGGTCGCACCTTCTTTGAAAAGTGCCTTCGCGTCGATGACGAGCTGATCGCCGGCGTTGGAAACGACAAGTCCACGAAGCGACATGCCGCCTGGCTCCGCGATGAAGGAACCGAGCGTGCCGCCCTTCGCGTCCTTGACCGTGAGCCGCCTGCCGTCTGCATGCAGCTCAGTCCTGATTCCGAGCCAGGACCGGCCTTCGGGAAAAGTCTGCACCGCAGCCTTTGACGTACACACCATGGCAAGAACCGCAATTGCGACCAGCATCAATCTCATCAGTACGATCTCCATCATAAAAGGTCTGCCACAGTATAACTGATTCCAGAGGGGTGTCCACGTTAAACCGCAGGGAACTGGTAATCGGTTAGTGACAGGGGGGCGAAGATCATGTGTTTCTGATGAAAAGCGGAATGTGTATTTGGAAGGTGTGGAAGTAAGCGTGGTTCGGACGTGGGTCAATCCGGTGGTGCGTTCAGCGGCGTATGGAGCGGGATGAGCCTTTAAAAACAGGGTTTTCAGCGTGATCGCCAGATGCGCGAGGGGTGCGTTTTGGCATGCTCGGCTGATGGGGCTGCTATGTCCACACCTTTTAAGGTGTGGGCACGAGCGCGGTTC
The DNA here is from genome assembly GCA_035450385.1 of Kiritimatiellia bacterium. Taxonomy (GTDB): domain Bacteria; phylum Verrucomicrobiota; class Kiritimatiellia; order RFP12; family UBA1067; genus DUPH01. The sequence goes on from DAOTMQ010000017.1 coordinate 12,917, forward strand.
GGACGTGGGTCAATCCGGTGGTGCGTTTGGCGGCATTTGGAGCAGGATGAGCCTTTAAAAACAGGGTTTTCAGCGTGATCGCCAGATGCGCGAGGGGTGCGTTTGGGCATGCTCGTCTGATGGGGCTGCTATGCCCACACCTTTCAAGGTGTGGGCACGAGCGCGGTTCGGACATGAGGTGTCGTGGCTGTTCTGTTTGGGGTAAAAAACGCTGCGCTGTGTGCGGAAGGCGGCTCGTGGAGACACTCGCCCTCCCAGCCTATGATCGGGCTTGCGGAGCGAAGGGACGAGCGTCTGCCCGTCCGGCGGCGGTCACGCCGCCTCTGAACGCTGAACGTTGAACGCCGGACGCAGAACGCAGAAGTAAAAAGCTCCTTGCCTATAACTTACACCCAAAGTTGTTCTCATTTACATTTCCGTGCGAAGCGCGGGCGGTGGGCTAACTCCTAACTCCGCGCACAGCGGAAGGCGGCTCGCGGGGACGCTCGCCTTCCAGCCTGTGATTGGGGCTCGCGCAGCGCCGGGAGGGGATGAACGTCTGCCCGTCCGGGCGGCGGTCACGCCGCCATGTTCCGTGCGTTGCTTGAGGAAGACTCTCAACGCTCAAAAAAAACGCGCGATGCCCAACGCCCAATCACTGCCTTGTGTCACATATTCGAATATGTGACACAGGGCTCTTACAAAGCCCCTCGTGGCATGGGCGTCCCGCCCATGAAACACGGGCAAGATGCCCGTGCCACACCTGCACACTGTCCCTTAGTTGTCAAACCACAGAGACACAGAGGCACAGAGGTTTTTGGGTGGGCATGGTTCGTTTTTTTTATCCACAGATTAACAGATTACGCCGATTTTTTGGGGCTCTGCTCGGTTTTTGGAACCACAGAGCGCACAGAGAACACAGAGTTCTTGGGGAGGGGCATGGCTCGGTTGTTTCACGCGAAGACGCGAAGGCGCGAAGATTGGAGGGCGAGTCTCCCCGCGAGCCGGCTTCCGCTCAGGTTCCCTCGCGGAGCACCGGACGAGCGTCTGCTCGTCCGCGGGCAAGCAGGCGCTTGCCCGATCCTGCTTCGCAAGCCTGATGACAAGAGTTGGAGCGTCGTTTAAAAGTAGCCCCGAAGGGGCGTGATATACCAGCACAGGGAAACGCCCTGTGGTCAGATGCCAACCCACGGCATCAGCCCTGAAAGGGCGTGACAATCCCGCCTGATTTGCATCATTCGTGGTTAAAAATGGAAGCAGTGCTGTGCCTGTTCGTGTGTTTGGTGTGTTTCGTGGTAGAAAAATCGCGGCGTGACCGCTGCCGGTCAGGTGACACTTGACCCTCCCAGTGCTCTCACCAATACCGTTTGCTCAAATACTCGTAAATGGCCGTATCCTTTGATTGCTTGCTCCACAACTGGTTTGGATGAACCACCGTATACTTTTCGGGATAATTTAGACAACTTTCCCAAGTATCTATCATTCCCTTGTTGCTACAGGGATAAGATTTGTCGAGCAATTCCGCATTGTCTTCGGGAACGACGTGCAAGTGCAGATAATTATCCGCCTCAAATCCCGCAGGCCGATGCTTTAACAACTGCTCGGCCCAAAGTGTTTGACGCATGAGCTGATAGAAAGGCTCAAACCAGCAGCATGACGGCGTATGCTCATTCAAATATCGGCTACTTTTAATTAAATCAAGATAGCGCGCCTTTCGTTCGTCACCTTTGCTTCCCGTCGATTTATCTTTGTTCCCATATTTTTCAACATACTTCCATTCAATTGGAATTAAGAATCTTCGACCGTCACGGTGTCGGGCGCATATCAGTGCATCCACAGAGGTACAGTTGCTGCCTCTCGTGTTTTTGCGTTCGTTTAGAAAGTTCTCCTTGCCACCTACCGCTTCAAATTGAATATACCCTTCGAGATTCTCCGGGATGGGGAAAACATCCACAAAATCATCCGATACGGATTTTAACAGCTTCAAAACTGCGTCTTTTTCATTTCTGATTGCAAATAGATGATTTAGACACGCTATCTGCGACGACAAAATATGACCGGTGGGATGCTTGCCGCCCCACCAAGCAATGTTATTTTGTTTAAAGTATTCGAGGACCTCATCTCTGATGCCGGGATACAGGTTAAATCGTCCGTCTTGAAGAACAAAAGGGTATCGCTTTCCTTTGAACTTCCCGTTTCCTGTATCGCCGTCAAAAAAACCGCTCTTAACCAACGCCTCGCCTCGTTTTTGCTCTTTGTCTCTGAATGTCATTTTCTGTTCCTTTGTTTTTGCGTACCGTCAATCTGACAGCAACCCATTCTCCGTCAAGAGGCAGGGGAACCACCCCAGTCTCGGATTGCTTTGAATATACCGCTCGGGCTGTGGGTTGTCGCAACGTTCAAATTACCTGTCCCTTAGTCCTTATTGCGACCACGCAGTGGCTCGTAATCTTGAGAATAAAAGCGCCACTCTGGATTTTGTTCGATCCACTATTACTTCTTATCTATTACCTATTATTTCTTACCTCTTACCTTGGGTTGCGGGCTTCGCCCGCACCGCTGGCCGCGGCGGCAGGGGAGCGTCGGGGGCACGTTTGACCGAGCAGTGCAGGTGCGGGCCCGAGGTGCGGGGGGTCTCGTACAACACAAAATCGAAGCCGGCTTGCCAGCAGAGTTTGGCCAACTCACTCAGGCTCATGCCCTCGCACGTCAGGTCAATCGCGCGGCCCTCGCAGTGTAGCGACCGTGCCATGTGGATGCGGTTTTTGGCGGCATGCCGGAAGGCGTCCTGTACCTTGAGTTTGCCTTTTTTCTGCTCTACTAGATTGACTAAGCGCCGCAGGGGCACCTCCATGGCGCGGTGGATCAGGTGGTCGTCCTCGTCGTCATCGTCGTTGGCGTGGTCGCTTTCAAACCAGACGCGCGGATCTTCAAATCGCATCAAGTCGCGTTTGGGATCGAACGTCGCTAGGTCAATGGGACCCGAAGCGTAAATTTCTTTACCGCGCGGCATGTTGGAGTCCGGCGGGAATGCGGCCGGTGCCTCGCGTACCGGGCGGTGCAGGTCGGGTGCCGGTTCTGTGCTCGACGTTTCTTTCTCTGCCTTCGTCTTTGTCGTTTGGTTGTCGGGCGCTGGCTGTCCCTTGCGGCAGCCCTCCATGCTGGCACAGATCAGCAAGCCGCCGACGCAGGCTACGGCGGCTACACCCATCGCCCACTTCATCCATATCTTGAACGCATTCGGTTCGCTGAAATCCCGGAACGTTTCCGGCCGAGGAATCTTTTTCAAAAAAGGCATCGTCGCTATGCTTCCTCTCTCTCCTCTTCTTCAAACACGGGTTCGGCGTCGGCCGATTCATCGCCGCCCAAAATCTCCTTCACGGCGTCGGTCGGCTCTGGCGCTGCATCAGGGGTCGCCTCGTCGCGTGCTGCGAACAGCGGGGTTTCCTCAACGGCGTCTTTGTCAGACTTTTTCTTTCTCGTATGAGCGGCCTTGCGTTCGCTGGGCTTCGAGCGCTGCAACGTGGGATCCAACTCGTTCAGCTCTTTGAGACTGCTCAAGCCGAAGTGATTCAAAAAGCTCGCGGTCGTGCCGTAAAGGAAAGGACGCCCGGGCAACTCGCTGCGCCCGACAATGCGGATCAGATGCAACTCCATCAGCGCTTTCACGACATGGTCAACCGACACGCCGCGAATCGCTTCGATCTCCGACTTGGCGACCGGCTGCCGGTACGCGATGATCGCGAGCGTCTCCAGCGCCGGACGCGACAACGTGTTCGGGCGGTCCTGCTTCAGCAAGTTACGCACCCAGCGTCCGCAGCTCGGCTGCGTCTGATAGCGGAACCCGCCGCCGATCTCCGCTACTTCAACGCCCAATTCCAGACGTGACAGCTCCTTAGCGATGCTCTCAATGGCATCGCTGATCTCGCGTGGCGAGGCTTCAGCGAACAGCGAGGCCGTTTCGCTCTCCTCGCCCTCTTGCTCCGCCACGCTCTTTAGGCAGGTGCGGATCTCTTCGACCGTAAGCGGATGGTCAGCGCCGAACAGCAGCGCGCCGACCACCTGTTGCAGACTCGATGCCAACGGCAGTTTGACCTTTTCAGGATTCGACATGCTCGGCTCCTTCGTTTGATGTCGGTAGCAGCGGCTTGCCCGCGGCATCCTCTATCGGCAAAATCAGAATTTCGTGAAACGCGGCGTTCTGCTGGATCCGGATCTGGCGCAAACGCAGCAGTTCCAGCAACGCCAGAAAAGTGGCGATCACCTCGTTGCGGTGCGACCCGGGATTGAAGAGCTTGGAAAACTCCAAGCGACGCTGGTCGCGCAACTTCGTGCTGATCACCTCCATCTTGTCCGGGACCGACCAGAGGATCGGTTCCAGATGCCCGAACGGTTCGGCCGGTGCACGCGACAGCACTTCTTGGAAGGCGGTCAGTAGGTCGAAAAGCCCGATGTCGCCGAGTGCCTGACCGACATCAACCGAGGTTTTTTCAAACACCGGCTTGTCACCGCCGAATGTGAACACCTCATGCTGCAGCGCCTCGAATTCAAGCAGGCGGTCGGCGGCGTCCTTGAACTTTTTGTACTCGACGAGTTGGCGCACCAGGTCCAACCGCGGGTCGATCCACTCCTCGTCGAGCGGCTCGTCGGTGGAACGCGACTCGACCGGCAGCAGCATCCGGCTCTTGATCATCATCAGCGTGGCGGCCATGACCAGAAATTCGCCGGCGATGTTGAGATCCAGGATACGCATGACGTCGAGATACGCCATGTACTGCGCCGTGATCCGCTCAATCGGGATATCGTAGATATCGACCTCTTCGCGCCGAATCAGATAGAGCAGGAGATCGAGAGGCCCTTCAAACACCTCCAGATCGACCTTGTAGTCGTCGGCCAACAATGCATCAAGTGCCATCGTTCAGGCTCTTCCTGCGAGCGACGACAGCCCTACCGCGTCGCGTGCGCGATCCAAAGTCTTGGTAGCTTCTGCGCGTGCGCGTTCGGCCCCTTTACGCAGCACCTCTTCCACATAGTCGGGATTGGCCTGCAACTCAGCCCGGCGCGCGCGGAACGGCTCGAAGGTCTCTTCAAATATCGCGGCCAACGCTTTCTTGGCGTGGCCATATCCGTAGTTCCCGCCGCGGTAGTTGGCTTCCATCTCCTGCCGTTGTGCGTCGCTGGCGAACAGTTTGTAGAGCGCGAACACGTTGCAGGTCGCCGGATCCTTGGGGTCTTCAAGCCCCTTACTGTCGGTGACGATCTTCATGATGCGCGCCTTAGTCTCTTTCATGTCGCCAAAGAGTTCGATCGTGTTGCCGTAGCTCTTCGACATCTTCTGTCCGTCCAGTCCGGGCACCACCGCCACTTCATCCGGAATCGAGGGTTCCGGAATCGTGAAGACCTCGCCGAACTCGTTGTTGAATTTGATGGCGATGTCGCGCGTGACCTCGACATGCTGCTTCTGGTCGCGTCCCACCGGCACCACATTTGATTGGTAGAGGAGGATATCCGCCGCCATGAGCACCGGGTAGGCGAACAGCCCGTGTGACGCCGCGATGCCCTTAGCGGTTTTGTCTTTGTAAGAGTGGCAGCGCTCCAGCAGCCCCATAGGCGTCACGATCGAGAGCAGCCATGTCAGTTCGTGCACCTCCGGCACGTCGCTCTGACGGAAGAAAACCGTGCGCTCCGGATCAAGCCCGCAGGCCAGAAAGTCGAGCGCGACGTCCCAAGTGCCCTGCATGAGCTGTTCGCGGTCATGCAGAGAGGTCAGCGCGTGATAGTTCGCAATAAAAAGATACGCCTCGCCCTGCTCTTGAAGTTGCAAGGCAGGTCGCATCATGCCGAAATAGTTGCCTAAATGCAGTTTGCCCGAGGGCTGGATACCCGATAAAATCCTCATGGTTTCGTCGTCCGTCAAAAGAGTTAAAAATGAGCGTTGAGTATACCCTGACCGCCCTGCAGAAACAAGGACGCTTTCAAGACACAAAAACACAAACACAAAAAATATTTAGTCTTGCCCGAGCGCGAAAAAACGGGTAAAGGTCTTTCATGATGAGGAACGTCAAGTACATGAAGATCTTCAATGACCTCCGTGCCCAACTTGTCGAGGGTAAGTATTCCGAAAAAAGTCGGCTTCCCAGCGAGATGCAACTCGTTCGGAAATACGGGGTTTCACGTCCAACGGTGGTGCGCGCGCTGAAAGAGCTACAGGCGGCCGGCTTCATTGAAAGACGTGCCGGTGCCGGCACTTTCGCTCGCCGTATCACGGAGTCTGACTCCGGCGTGGGAGGCGCGCTCATCGGGCTTATAGTGCCAGGAATGGGCGTCACCGAGATTTTTGACGTGATATGCGGCAAGTTGATCGGCTTGGCGCGTACGAACAACTATAGCGTCGTTTGGGGCAGCACGCCGCTGCGCACCGACCCGCAAGAGACGCCCGCCGAATTGGCCGAATCATTCTGCCAAGAGATGATTGAACGCAAAGTTCAGGGAGTGTTCTTTGCGCCGTTCGGCTGGCAGAGTGGACAGGCGCAGATTAATCGACTTATCGCCGGCCGTCTGCGCGTGGCCGGCATTCCAATCGTTCTGCTGGACCGCGACGTGGCACCCTTCCCTCAGCGCAGCGACTATGATTTGGTGGGCATTGACAATTTCGCTGCGGGTTACACGCTGACGAAGCATCTGCTGGATATGGGGTGCCGACGACTCTTTTTTGTGGCCGGTACGCAGACGTTGCCGACCGTCGAGGCTCGTTATGCGGGCTTCCGCGAGGCTATGCTCGCCCACGGCATCACGGCCAATGCCGACCCTTGCCCTTCCATTGATCCGGCCGACGAGGTGCAGATCGCCGCGCTGTTGAAGAACAAGCCCGACGCCTTTGTTTGTGCCAACGACTACAGGGCTGGCGTGTTGATGCAGACGTTGGACGCGCTCGGCTGTAACGTGCCCCAGGACGTCCGCATCGTGGGTTTCGATGACGTAAAGTATGCCACGCTGCTGCGTGCGCCCCTCACAACAATGCACCAACCCTGCCGCGAGATTGCCGCGGTCGCCTGGCAGGTCATGCAAAACCGCTTGAAGAATCCGACGCTACCGACCTGTACGGTGAGTCTGGCCGCGCGTCTTGTTGTACGCCAGTCCTGCGGAGCTTATCTGCCGACAGCAGGCCGCCAGCCTGACTAGCCAGCGCGACAACTTGCTTTATCATCTTTCTTGCCAAGTTCGCTGGTTTTGAGTTGTTCTTGACAGTTTTATCTTTTAAACTCCGAAGCAAATGGACGGCCTGTTGTTGCGGGCGTCCGAATGGTGTGTTTGAACGGATAGAACGGAAAGGTTTGCTATGGGCACTCTAGGAACAAAACTCGGCCACATTGTTATTCCGCTGGCCACCCCTTTCAATGTGAATCAAGACCTCGACCTTGATGCCGCTGCAGAATTGGTCGACCACGTCATCGTCAATCGTCTCTGCGATTCACTGATTGTCGGAGGCACCTCCGGTGAATTCAATACGATGAGCCTAAAAGAGCGGATCGAATTGTTCAGGGTTGTGAAGGATGCTGCCGCGAACAGGATGCCGGTGGTGGGCGGAGCATGCTCGATAGCGACACGCGAAGCCGTTGAACTGGTCAAAGAATCTGAGCGGCTCGGCTTTGATGCCGTGATGGTCCTGGGACCCTGCTATTGTAAACCGACCCAAGAGGGGGTCTACCACCATTTCCGCGCTATCGCCGAGGCGACGTCTCTGCCGGTCATGCTCTACAACATTCCGATCTTCACCGGCCTCAATGTCGAAAAGGAGACGGTGGCACGCCTGGCTGCCGACGTGCCGAACATTACGGGCATCAAGGACGAAGCGGGTATCAACCCCACGCAGATGACCGAGTACCTCCGCGTGACCCCTCCCGGCTTCACGGTCTACAACGGCGACGACATCATGGTGCTGTGCGGGCTGGCACAGGGCGCGGCCGGCGTGGTCAGCGGCGCTTCGCATATTATCGGCCACCACATGCGCAAAATGATCGACGCCTTTCTCGCGGGCGACGTTGGCGGCGCGCGCGCGATCCACATGGATCTCGACCCGTTCTTCAAGGATTTCTGTCAGAACGGCAGGACCAATGTCATACCGATCTGGAAAGCAGCAATGAATCTTTGTGGTCTCAAGGTCGGCCCGCCGCGCCTTCCTCTGGCGCCCGCCACCGAGGCGGAGATCGCGGTCATACGCGGACATCTGGTACGGCTGGGCCTGCTGTAAAGGTAAAGTTGTTTTCACCCTCTCCCGCCGGGAGAGGGTCGGGGTGAGGGTTGCGGGCTCCGCCCGCCTTAGACAGGAGGGAAAACGATGAAACGGACAAGCATGACGGCACGGCTTTTTCTGAGTACCCTGCTTCTGGGTATCAGCCTTGTTGCAGACGGGACGAGGGCGGAGGAGATGATCTTCGACGCTTCGGATGACACCGTGCTCTTGAGTGATCTAATCGGTTGGTCGCGCCGTAATTTTGGTGTCTACCCGCAACTCGCGGTCGGCCTGCACGCCGCTGACTTGCCTTACCGCAGCCTGTTGCGTTTTGACCTCTCCAGTCTCGGTGCCGAAACCTCGATCACTTCGGCCACGCTCACGCTGGTGACGGATCGGATCGATAAGCTCCAGCAGGCGAACGGCAACTTCGACCTGCGGCTTTTGCTGTTGGACAATGCCAATAAGGAGTGGATTCAGGGCTCCAAACTGGAGGATACGGCCACTGTCGGCGAGCCGTGCTGGCGTTACCGCCAGTTCGACACCACCAGTTGGGCCGGCGGGCCGGGCATCGGCAACAGCACGGCCTCGGCCGGTATCGCGGCCCTGCTCGATACCGTGCAGGTTGATGTCACCAACACCGTCCGTGGTTCGGTCTATACCTTCACCATCGACTCGACCGCCGGCCTGGAGGCCCTCGCCAACTGGGCTGCAGGTGCTGATAACGCAGGTTTTCTTCTGACTACCGACGAGGGCACAACCACCAATGCGCAGAACGCCATCTACTTCGGCTCGAAAGAGAATGCCAATGTCAACCGCCGCCCCAAACTCACTGTCCATACCACGGCCGGCGACGTCGGTTTCGATGCGTCGGACGACACTTTGATCTGGAATAGCGGGTTCATCTACTTCAGCAATCACAACTGGGGCCAGCGTGATCTGCTTTATGCCGGCCTGAACAACGTCGACTGGCCCTATCGCAGCTTGCTGCGCTTCGACCTCGCGCCGTTGCGCGCACGTTACACGCAACTAGAGTCCGCCACGCTGACGCTGACCGTCCGCGACACCGCCAAGATTTCGGTCGAGCGCGGCAACTTTGATTTACGGTTATTTCTGCTGGACGACACCAACGCAGCCTGGAAGGAGGGGTCAAAGTTTACATCCTTGGCCAGCGCGGGCGAACCCTGCTGGGAGTTCCTCGGTTTTGACACCGTCAACTGGGCCGGCGGCAAGGGCATCGGCAACAGCACCGCCTCGGCGGGTATCAGCAATCTGCTGGCCTCGGTCACCATCGATGTCGCGACGGTGACCAATGGGCAAAAGATCGTCTTTGACCTCGTTTCGCCCGAGGCGCTCGCCGCACTCGAAAGCTGGGCGCGCGGCGGCACCAACGCCGGCCTGTTACTTGCATCGGACGAGGCATCAACCGGGCAGAATGCGCTGGCCTTTGCCTCGGCTGAACACGCTGACGTCGATGACAGACCAGCGCTGATCGTGACCTATGCCACCGACGAGACCGCCTTCATCGCCAGCGAAGACAACTTCATGTACAGTCCGGGCATCTATACCGACCGGAACTGGGGCAAGTGGACAACGCCCCAGCTTGCGATCGGCCTGAACAACGCTACAGACCGTTACCGTACTCTTCTGCGCTTCGATCTTTCGCCTCTTGACCGTGCGCACAAACGGCTCAAATGGGCCACGCTAACGTTGACGCAGGTCAACAACTCCAAGCTCCAACCGGCCCATGGTGCCTTTTTCGAGGTACGCCTCCTACTGCTTTCCGCAGCTAATGCCAATTGGATCGAAGGTACCAAGGGCAATGCGACCGCCGGCATCGGCGAGAGCTGTTGGGCATGGCAACAATACGACACCGTGGCTTGGGCAGGCGGAGCGGGCATCGGAAATGACACCAACTCCGTCGGCGTGGCGGCACTGCTGGCAACAGCGCAAATCGATTGTGCCGCCATCAAGAGTGGCATTGGCACTGACATCGTGTTCCATATTGAGTCGCCCGAGGGTCTCGCCGCTCTGGAGCGCTGGGCGCGCGGCGGCTTCAACGAGGGGCTCTTGCTGGCCACGGACGAAGCCTCTTCCGGTCAGAACGCGCTGATGGTCGGCTCGCGCGAGCATGCTACCGCCGCCTATCGTCCGACCCTGCGCGTGGTGCTCGAACCCAAGATCCCGCAGGGCACCCTCATCCAGATATTCTAAGAGGTTGGAGCGATGGATATAGAAAAACTGACCGGCATGATTGCCCCGATGGTGGTACCCTTTGACCAGGCTGGCGAACTGGATGAGGCGGCCTTCCGTACAGAGGCGCGCTATCTGCTTGATCACGGCGTGGACGGTATCAGTTCGGGCGGCAGCACGGGCGAGGGGGCACTGCTCTCGGATGTCGAGCTGCGTCGCTGCCTGGAACTTCTGCAGGCAGAGAACGTGCGCCATGTGCCGGTTTACGCAGGCATCATCCGTAACTCGACCCGCGATGTCATCCGCGCAGGTCTTGATGCCAAGGCGTGCGGCGCGGACGCCTTGCTCGTGACGCCGGTTTTCTACCACGGCGCGACCGAAGAGGGCAACTTCCAGTTCTACCGCGAAATCGGCGAGGCGGTTCAGCTTCCACTGATCATCTACAACGTGGTAACCTCCAACCTGATTGCGCCGCAGCAGATTATGCGCATCTGCGAACTGGAGTGGGTCATCGGCGTGAAACAGGTCGATCCTGTGCGCCTCGCTGAGATCGCGGCACTGTGCCGGAACAACACGAAAATCTATGCCGCCTGCGACCAAATGCTCTATGGTGCCTACACGGCCGGCGCCTGCGGCGCGTTCTCGGCTATGGTCACCATAGCACCGGAGTTGTGTCGACAGCAGTGGCTGGCATTCCAGAGAGGCGATCAGGCCGAGGCTATGGCGATCCAGCGGCAGATGGTGCCAATCGTGATGACCTACCTACAGGCCCCTTACCCCGGGAAAGTCAAGGCACTGGTGAACCTGCAAGGCCGTTCTGGCGGTCTGCCGCGCCACCCGATTCTGCCGGTGACCGACCCCAGTCTGCTCGATCGCATGTGCACCGCCCTGCGCGGTGCGAGATTACCGACCATCGACGAACACCGAACAGCATGAATACTTCCATTGGTATCCTTCTGACAATCGTTTTTGCCGCGCTGGCCGTGCTCGTGCGTTGGGGACGTGTAGACACGTTACGCGGGCTGGGGTTCACCTTCGCTGTACTCGCGACCGGCGCAGCGGCGTTTACGTTCCCTGCCGTCTTTATCGCGTGGGGCGGCTTCGAGTTGAAGCGTACCATCGCACCGCTCGTGCAACTCATCCTGTTCGGCATGGGCATGACCCTGACATTCGACGATTTCACCCGTGTGCTGCGCATGCCCAAAGCGATCCTGGTGGGCGTGGTCTTGCAATATCTGGTGATGCCAGTCGGCGGGTTTCTGAGTGCGCGCGCCTTCGGTCTTAAGGCGGAGGTCGCCGTAGGGTTGATTCTCGTCGGCTCATGTCCTGGTGGTGCTTCGTCAAACGTGATCACCTATCTTGCGCGCGGTAACGTGCCGCTCTCCGTAACCATGACCGCCTGCTCAACGCTGGTGTCGCCGTTCATGACGCCGTTGGCCATGCGGGTGCTGGCGGGAACTTATGTGCCGATTGAATTTCTACCGATGATGCTGTCGATTATCGAGATGATCATCTTGCCACTGGTGGCAGGCCTGCTGATTAACCGTTACCTGACGCGGGTGGCGGCGCGGCTGGTGCGGGTCTTGCCTTTTCTGGCGATGTTTTCGATCTGTGCGATCATAGGAATCACCGTCGCGCTGTCGCGCGACGACCTGCTGCGGGTGGGCTTGGCACTGTTGGGTGCTTCGGCACTGCACAACGCGCTCGGCTATCTGCTCGGCTATCAGGGTGCGCGCCTGGCCGGGCTCGACACGCGGGACTGCCGCACCGTGGCATTGGAGGTCGGCCTCCAGAACGGCGGCATGGCCACCGGGCTGGCCTTCAATGTGTTGCGCAGTGCGCAGGCTGCCATGGCCTCGGCCACCTTTGGTCCGTGGAGCGCGGTGACCAGCTCAGTACTGGCATCGTGGTGGCGACGGGGGAGTGAGTCTGAAAGCCATTCGGATTAACTCATCTGCAGCGTGTCGAGTGTCGAGGTCGCCACGAAAAACAAAAAACTTACGAAAAGGAGATGTCATGAAAAGAAGAATAGGGCTCGTTCTGGGTCTGACACTGATGCACGCACAGGCTGCTGTGCCGCCCGTAGCGCATTGGGCGCTGGAGGAAGCGACGGATGGCCGGATCGTGGATGCGTGCGGGCGACATCATGGTCAGGCTCGAGGAGAGTTCCGGGTGGTGCCGGGCGCGGAAAGCGGAGCACTTGCCTTTAACGGCATGACGACTCTTGTCACAGTGCCGACAGCCCCCAATCTGAGTATCGGTGCGGGTCCGTTCACACTGGCCACATGGGTTTTTCCCTATGCGCCCGGATACGGCCAGCAGATGATCGCCGCTAAGAACCACTATAGCGCCAATCAACGCGAGTGGGGACTGATGATCGACCACGACGGACAATTTAGATTTTATCTGCGGACTGAGGGTTGGAAGACCGTAGGCTCGAGGACACGACCCAAGCACGGCGCGTGGTACCATGTCGCGGTCACGTTCGAGAACGGGCGAGCGCGTATCTACGTGAACGGTAAGCTCGAAGGCGAGGAGAACTTGGCCACATCGATCACGGCCACAGAGGCGCCCTTCTCATTGGGTGGTGTACTCAATGATGGCACTCCAATGCAATTACTGCATGGTGCGCTTGACGAGACGGCGGTCTGGCGCGCAACACTCTCCACAGAAGAGATCGCCGGTCTCGCCGACAAAAAACCTGCCCCCCATACGATCCCTGATGCCGCTACGCCTGTCACGATTTGGACCGGAGACGAGGTGCCGAAAAACGCTGATATCCCAACGCTTCAGGATGTCACATTCCACGTCATCAAAAAACAACGTCCCGATACCGACGGTTGTAATTGGACGCTGGGGGTCGGACTGGTTTGGCATAAAGACAAGCTTTACGCCTCTTACGGTTTCAACAAAAACGGAGAGAACACGCCGACCGAAGAGGCTCATGTACGCATCAGTACAGATGGCGGCAAGACATGGGGCGCGCCGATAGTGATGGATCATGGCGAGGGCAATCTCGGCGTCAGCCACGGAGTCTTCCTGTCATATCAGGGCAGGCTGTGGGCCTTCATGGGTGCATTTTACGATAACTTCCAGCGCACCCATACGCGTGCCTACACCCTGAACGAAACTTCAGGAGGCTGGGAGACGCAGGGCGTGGTAATCAAGGATGGCTTCTGGCCCATGCAAGAGCCGCAGAAGATGGCGGACGGGAACTGGGTCATGGCTGGCTGTCGCGTCGGTCATGGTAACCCGGCGGCGGTTGCAATCAGCCGAGGCGAGGATTTCACCCGTTGGGATCTGGTGGTCATCCCCGCTGCTCCGGAGTTAGGCCGCGTCTGGGGAGAATCCACGGTGTTCGTTGAAGGCAAGCGTCTCGTCAACATCTCACGCTATGGTGCCAAACCGCTGGCTCTCGTTTCGTTCAGCGAGGATTTCGGGCGCACTTGGACGCCGGCGCGCCCCTCCAATCTGCCGATGGCCACCAGCAAACCGTACGCAGGCACGTTGAGCACCGGGCAGCGGTATCTCGTCTGCACGACCACCGCCGACACAGGCGGCAGTCGTTCGCCGTTGACGATTGCGCTCAGCAGACCCGGTGAAATGACCTTCAGCCGCGTCTTCATCATCCGTCGATCACTCTTCCCCGGAGGTCCCGGCGTTTCCCATCCCAGAGCCGATTTCAGCTACCCTTACGCCGTGGAGCACGAGGGCAAGCTGTACGTCGGCTACACCCACAAGAGCCATGCCGCAAACGAATTGGCTATAATTCCGTTGTCTGCGCTTCAGGATCATCCTGCACCCGTCGTCCATCTGGGGCAGTGACAAGCTACCCCAAAAAGTCGGGAGCCAGTGATCATGATGGATCCGGGTGATCCAGGGCTGGGTCTCAGCCGTGGCGTATTCCTGTCACGTAACGGCTGGCTCTGGGTCGTCCACGGCGCATACAGAGGAACGGTGAAGGATGTTGCGGTGGAGGGACGCCGTGCGGAAAAGGTAGCAGGGAAAAGAAAAAAACTGTTGTCGATTCGCCGCCTGTACGGCACAATATCGCCGTACAAGGGAAACGATAACTTTTGAGCTACCAAAGGAG
>DAOTMQ010000018.1:0-26843 GCA_035450385.1 Kiritimatiellia bacterium
CGGATATGAGCGTTCGGGATGCGCGCGCATTTCCGCGATGATCCGCTCTAGCCGTACCTCGGGGCGTTCGCGCGGCGGGGAAGACGCCGCGTCCACAATCGCCAGTAGAAGCGACAGGGCCGTTGACCGCAGGCGCAACGACCGATCCGGTGTCTTGGTCGGCAGCGTGTCATACTGTTGGAACAGCTTCTTGAAGAGACGCTGGATTTCGTCTGTCCCGGCGAAAAGACGGTTCGGGAGATGCGTCAAATCATGAACAAGTGATCGGGCCTCCTTTTGCGGCAATTCGAGAAGTCGGCAATCCGGCCCCGGAATGCGGAACAGGAGCCAGTACTTGCTCATGCCTTTGGGATAGGACTTCAAGCGGTGGACGTCCTTCGGCCCCGAAACAAAGATGCTCCCCGGCTTAAACGGATAGGTTTTGCTCCGGGTCTCAAACTCCAAGTCGCCGCGCAGACATAAGGTTATCTCAAGACACTCTTCATGGACATGAAGCGCGGCCTGTTGCCACTTCTTGCGGTAATTGTCAAAACCGATGACGGGCAGACAAAACAAACCGTCATCTTCGAGCGAGAGGACACGCCGCTCAGCAGTGTCCATGTAGTCAAAAGAGAGTTTGAGTGGTGCACGTTTTTTCATTCGTCGCTTAGTGCCTTATCGGCCGATACGGCCAATAAAAAACAAGTTGTTTCTCACACGAAGCCACGAAGGTCACGAAGGGGAACGAAATGGGTTGTCATGAAAAAACCTTTGTGTCCTTTGTGCCTTTGTGTGAGATTGAATTGGGTTGCGGGCTCTGCCCGCATTAGGGTTTGAACTCGGTTAAGGGGGTGATGGTGATACGTACGCGGGCAGAGGTGACGGGGGCCGTGAAGGTCACGGCCAGACGGCGCGGCGAGGCTTTGCCGGGGTTCTCAAGTTGCTCGTCTTCCAACTTCCAAGCTCCGCCCTCGGTAGCGATCTTCACCTCGACACAACGCTTTTTGTCGTGGAAATGCAGCGTGGTGTCGTCTTTACGCGTCACATCGCGATAGGTGACGAGCGGCACGCTGAATGTCTGCGGCGTCGTGAAACGAACCTCGTCGCTGATCTCGATCACGCGCGCTGTCCGGTCATGCGTGAAGCTTCGTTTCAACGCGGTCAGCGCGGGCACGTCGTATGCCGCCGCAATGTCGAGTTCGATGCGGTCGCGCGTGTCGCTGAACGCGGTCTCCAGCACACGCGCGGCGGCGCGTCGGCCGGTCACTTGGAGTTGACCCGCCACCACCGGCACGGGGTGACCGTACGAGTTCAGCATCGGGCTGACATACCGCTCGCGGCTGAAGGTCCGGCGCGTGTAGATCTCACCGCCGGGATCGCCCAGCATCTCGACGCCGTCGAGTACCACGACATACGAGCCGAGGTCGTTGTGGTTGTGATGTTCGGCGTTGTGCCCGCCCTTGACGGCCGCGCCGAACGGCACCTCGTTGGTCGCGCCACCGGAGCGCGTGATCAGGACTTGCGCGTCTTGGAAGTAGGTACGGATCGGCAGGCGATCCTCGACAGCGGTCCACGGCGGCTCCTGTCCGAAAGCCCGCAGCCCGATGGTGGCGTGGTCGCCCTTCAGCAGCGCGGGCATGGGGACGTCGGTCGGCACGGCCTCGGGGAAGACCTGCCGGAGCAGCGCCCAGACACCGGGACTCGGCGCACCGCCACCGTCCGCGAACCAAGGTGAGCGGCCCGACTGAATCTGATAACCCTTGGCATACGCGGCGATGCGCGGCAGCTTCTCGTCGGTGAAAACATCAAGCCGACCGCCAGTGGCCGCGCGCACGGCAAGCCCCATCATCACGTAATGGCCGAACCCGTAGTTCCAATACCCCATGCCTTCGCTGCAATAGCCGTCGTCGGTAAAACCGCTGATGAAGAAGGGGTTGGAGAACTCCATGGCGGCCAGCACTAGAGCACGTTCTTCGCGCGGCTCCAGCAACGCCAAGGCACAGCAAACCACACCGGCGGAGCAGACGGCATTCCAGTTGTTGTCACAGCGCATCCACCAGTTGCCGTTGATGTTGCCGTTGCGCACCACGTCCAGATAGGGCGCCAACACGCGCCGACGAACCTCGTCGCGCAACCGCGTACGCACGTCGGGCGTGAGGCGGTGACCGAGCCACGCATCCACTTCGGCGAGCAACCAGCCGCGTGCGGAAGAACCGAGGTCAATGGTCAGGCGCGTGCCGTTGAAATTGCTGAGACTGCTATCATGCGCTGGCATGGTCCAACTCCGCTCGTTGCAGACTGCGAGCACATCACGTTCAAGCGCGGACAGAAAGCGTCCCTTGCTCTCCAGACACTCGGCCAGCAACAAGGTGCTGATACGTTGTGAACGCTGACCGTAGGGCCGTTCGTAGTTGCGGCGGTTGCCGGTGTTGGTGAAATCAAGGTAAAGCTCGTCGGGCAACTCCGGCGGCGGCGTGTTCATGATCTTTTCCGCTTCACGCAACAGCGCGGCCGCTTCGGGCAATGCGGCCAAACGATCCCATGCCTCGCGATCGGTGGCAGGACGTCCCAGACCGTGCGGCGCGGGCGCGAGCCAAGCGGCGATCTGCGCGACGCGCGCAGGATCGGGCGGAGGAAAGCCGCTCCGCGATGTACGTAGGGATTCGATACGCATCTTCTCTGCCTCGGCCTCGCTCAACTCGGTGAGCGCAAAATCATCCACGTCGGCTATTCCGCGAGAGGCGACGAAGCTGTGCACCCAGACCCACATCATCGCCGACTCGGGCGGCGCACGTCCGCAGAGCGTGAAAGCATGCCACTCGCCCTTGTCGCCCTGAATGGCCTGGATGATCTCGCCGTAGCGCGAGGGCGAGGTGAGAACGCGCCTATCCGTGTCAGCGAACTGTATGTAGACGCCGACCGCGCCGTCGCCCTCCAGCACACGTCCCCAAAAGGAGAGCGCGTAGGTTTTGCCGGCGGTGATCGGCACCGGGGCGGAACGGCAGTTGCTACCCTTCTTGTCGGAGGTGTCCGTGACGCGCAGACCGCGTGTGCCCGTTCGTGCCGCCGCTTCCGTGATGACACTCATACCGCCATCGGCAAGGGTCCAAGTCGGCTTCTCAGTCTCTTCGAAACCCGCATTGGGAATGACGAGCGGCGCAGCGGTAGCGGCGTATGCGGCGGCGATAATGAAACAGGCGCGTGCAAGAGAAGCGTTCATAGTTGACCTTATGAGATTCTTGTAAAACCCTTTGTTTGCAGGTGTGGCACGGGCATCTTGCCCGTGTTTCATGGGCGAGACGCCCATGTCACGAGGGGTTTTGCAAGAGTCTCCTTGTGTTTGGTGTTTATGGCGATTTATTCGTAAGAGAACAATACGGTAGCCGTGGTGCCGGATGAACTGACGGCGCGTACCCAGTAAGCGGAGAAGCCCTCCGGGAAACGGTGGGTCTGCGCTTCATCGGCCTTGAGCGTGAAAGTTTGGTAAGGCACCCACAGTGCCGTGCCGTCGATGTCGATCTCCAACGTGATGCGGGCATCGGCGGTGCTCAGCAAGCGCACACTCTTCTGGTCGTAGCCGGTCATCAGGTAAGGATCAGAAGGGACACCCGCCTTCACGGCGGTACGCGCCCACACACCGCCCTCGCCGCGCGGCTTGCCCAGTTGCCACAAGTCGTCGACCACGCCGGCCCAGACGGCACTCTTTCCATCGGCGCTGGTCAAGACACGTTCGCCGGCCTGCGTATCGCGGAGACCGGTGAGGAAGAGCATGCCGAAGTGAGAGGCGTAGTCGTGGATCGCGAGATTGTGCGTCGCGATCGGACGGATCTTGGCGAACCCCTGCGCATTACGGGCCGGCAGTTCGTAGAAGGTGCCGTGAATGTTGAAGAGGTCGCGCTCAGTCGCAACCTCGCGACAGACGCGAGCGTGGGTCAGACGCGAGGCGTCAGTGTCACGCAACTCGGGCTGATCCTCGAAAAGCGCGACCTCATAGATACGCGTATATCCTGCGTCCTTGATAAGCACACGTACCTCTTGCGCGGTCACTGGCTCGGTCAGACGCACGCCGACAACCGTAGCGGCGTTGCCACGGATCTCACCGCCGGGCAGAGTCTGCCAAGTCGTGCCGCGTTTGACTTGCACATCGAAATCGCGCACGGCGTAAGTCGCTTCACGCTTCCAGCCGGTAGCCACGAAGACACTGCGGAATGTCTTGGGCGCACCTAGGTCGAGCGCGAGCCAACTGCCAGGACCGATGCCGATCCAACGCGAATCGTCGTCGAACACGCCGTCGACGGCAAAGGCCGCTTGATAGGCTTGATGAACCGAGCTGGCCGTGGCCGCGGCACCTTTTGCCAGACTCCGTGGCAACAGCGCCTCAAGGGTCGGCCGCTGCGTGTCTTGCGGTGCCGACGCGGGCGGTGACGCATAGGCGGGGTTTTTGGGCAGACGATACGTTTTGCCATCTTCGACCACGATCAGGGAGGCGTCATCGAAGCGGATACCGCTCTCGGGCTGCGCACCCTCGGCGACCAGTGTCGCGCCTGTCGTCGATTCGGTCGCGGTGAGTTCCAAACGGTTGTTCAACTCATAGTAGCGACCATCATCGAGCATGCTCAGCACGGTGCGGTTGCTGCGGATCACGCCGCGTGTGCGCGACGTTTCGCCGACCTTGGCGAGAGCGTCAAAGATCGGCGCGTTGGCCGGACCACGCGGGTCTTTGTTGCGGTAGTGGAAGTGTACGGTGGCCGATTGGACGGCGACATCGACGCGCACCCGCACCCAAGCGCCGCGTTCGGCGTCGGTCGGCAGATGAATGAGCGCACGGTCGACCGTGAAGCTGCGCAGCTTCTCCCAATTCCCGTTGCCCGCGCGGTCGATCTCCAGCGTGAAGGTCACCGGTTCGGGATTGGCGTGGCAGAAGGTCAACATGCGATAGTCGTAGCCGTCGAAGAGAAACGGATCACTCACCTGACCGGCGGCGAGCGTGTCGCGCAGCCAGACCGAACCGCGGCCGATGGCCGGCCCGAGGCGGTCGATCCGCGCGGGATCGACAAACCAGAGGTTAGAGTTGGACTGCACCGGAGCGCCGCGCGCCGATTTGAAGGGGCGGACATTCATGAATTCTTTTTGCGCCGAATCATCGCACCCGAAGACCACGCGGTCGTTCCAGCGCGCGAAGTCACCGATCACTTTGAGATAATTGGAGCGCGGGGCGATGCCTGCGGAACGTTGGCGCGAGAAGGTGGCCGGGAAGCGCCAGAAGGTGCCATGCATGGTCGCCAGCAGATCCTTTTCGCCGATCTCGCGGATGCGCGGCCACTCGGTGTTCCAGCCGTGCGCGCCGTCATAGGAGTGGCTACCCTTCGGCAAGCGGTAGGCGTACCACTGACGGTTCTCCAACAGCACCAGGATCAGCGAGCGGTAGTCCCAGCCCATCGACCAGATCGGATCGGTGTCGGGATTGGGATTGCCGGTAATGCCACCGGGGCCGGAGACTTCGGTGAACTGGTTCTCGCGGACAAGCTTCCAGTCGCCCTCGCCCTGCCAGACGCCCAATGCACCAGCCGGGATGTCGGGCCGCGCCATGGCATCTTTGCCTTGCGTGCCATTGTTGGCGTAGACCAGAAAACCTTGGCCGGAGTAGAGACCCTTGCCATGATAGCCCGGTAGCTTGGAGTCGATGCCCTTACCGACACGCGGTTGCCCGTTGCCGTCCTTGATGTGCTCTTCAACGGCGAGGGTGCGGATATCGACGGTGTAAAGCCCCTCCTCCATCGTGGCGATGTAGAGCTTGTTGACCGGGTCGCTCAGATGGCGCGCGCTACCGGTCAGGCGTCCCGGCATCGCTCGCGGCGCGATCACGCGCACGTTGCGCTCCTTGTCGATGAAGTAGGAGCCGATGTTGAGTTGCTGGCTCTCCAGATGGATCATGCGGTTCGCGTGGGTGCCGCCCACGCTTTCGGGACGGATGATCTGTTCCAGCGCGGGTGTGATCTCATACAGCTTGTCGCTGGAGCCCAGCGGGCTATGCGGGCCATACGTGATGACCCACAGCCGGTCAGCCCATGGCACGACCGCCCCGGTACCGCATTCGCCCTCATTGTTATACATCGTGAGGTGCGGGTAGATGCCAGAAATTTGTTTCGGTGCGGCCATAGCGCCGCAGGCGATCAGCAAAACGACTCCCAAGGTCCAGTTTTTCATTCTCCCCCCTCTCCCGGATGGCCGGTCAGTATGATCCAAACACCGCATGAGAGTACCATGCCCGCGCCTCCCTGTCGATGGGTTACAGCGCATCGCCGACCTTGCCGCGTCTTGCCGCGCTTGTTACGATATGCGGCAGGAGGAGACATGAAAGCGATGTTCCAGATGGTAAAGCGATTGGGGATGTGTGCGGCGGCAGTGTTGAGCACGGCCTGTGCAACGGCGGCGGAGTTCGGCGACAACGTTCATTTGCGCGGTGACTTTCAGAACGCGCGCATCGCCTTTGAGCGCGAGGGTCGGGGCACCGTGGCGTTTCTGGGCGGCTCGATCACCGAGATGAACGGCTACCGGCCGCTGGTCTGCGAAATCTTGCAACGCCGTTTCCCGAAGACCGTGTTTAAGTTTATCGACGCCGGCATCTCCTCGACCTGCTCGACCACCGGCGCGTTCCGCCTCGGCACCGATGTGCTCGGGCAAGGGCCGGTCGATCTGCTCTTCGTGGAGTTCGCGGTGAATGACGATCAGGACGCGCACCATACGCGCGATGCGTGTATCCGCGGTATGGAGGGGATCATCCGCCACGCACGGCAGGCGTACCCCGATATGGATATCGTGATGACTTTCTTTCTTAACGAGAGCATGCTGAGCACGTTGCAGAAAGGTGAAACGCCGTTGACGGTTGCAGCGCATACAGCGGTGGCTGAGGCATACGCGGTGCCCACCATCCACTTGGCCAAAGAGGTTGCGACGCGAATCACGGCCGGTACGCTGACTTGGCAGCAGTACGGCGGCGTGCATCCGTCGCTACAGGGCAACACCCTCTGTGCCCGCATGATTGATGAACTCTTCAACCGCGCATGGTCCGCACCTCTGCCCAAAGAGGTTGCGAAAACGCCGCGTCTGGTGCCGTTGACGCCGCTTGATCCGCTGAACTACGCCGCAGGACGTTTCATCGATCCGGCGACGGCGAAGGTGAAGCAGGGATGGACGTTGGGCGTGCCGGATTGGCAATCGATTCCGGGCAGCAAGCGCGCACGCTTCACGGCGCTGCCGATGCTGTGTGCCGAAACGCCCGGCGCGGAACTCACGCTGACGTTCGAAGGGCGCGCGGTAGGCGCGTACGTCGTGGCCGGCCCCGACGCAGGCATCGTTGAGGCGAGCATCGACGGCGGCTCCTTCCGGCAGGTTGAACTGTACCACGCCTACAGCAAAGGGCTGCACTATCCGCGCACGGTGATGTTCACAGTGGACGCCGCAGAAGGCGCACACACCCTGACGTTGCGGGTATCAGGCGAAACGCGCGCCGGAGGACACGCCGCGCGCATCATCCAGTTCGTCGCAAACTGATTATCTATTTAGGCGCAGTAACGCCCATGCGCAGGATAGGCAGGATGTCTTGACGCAGTGTGGTGTCGAGGTCGAAGAGCGCGAAGCCGGGACACTCCGCGCGGCGCGCGGCTTGAATCTGGTCGATGACCTGCGCCGCGTCCAACCGGCTTTCGGCGGCGGTCACACCGATGCCGGGCACCACCTTGAGGGCTTGCTGCCGCGTACGTGTCTGTTGGCCGAGCCACTCGTTGAACTTGGTCATATCCTCGGTGTAGTTCATCGGCGTCACGTAGTCCACCAGCCCGATGTTGATCCAAGACTCCCAGTCTTGTCCCACGGCGTCGAGGCAGGAGGGATATTTGCCGAAGACCGCAGCCGTCACGAACTTACCCGGCGCACCGCGCCGGACCGTTTTACGCGCAGTCTGCACAAAGTCGGAGACCTGCTCGGCACGCCAGCGGATGAAGAGCTGGCGCAGCGGACCGCTTTTGACATCCTCGGGCCAATCGGCGGCACGACGGCCGGTCGCCCGCTCGAAGCGTGTTTTGACGGTCGGACCGAGGCTCGACGTAAAGTCCGGATAGCGTACAAAGTCGAGGTGTACGCCGTGGGTCGCATATTTTACCGCCAATTCGCGCACGGCCGCATCGAGGTAGGCGCGGACTTCGGGCACGGCAGGGTCGAGCCAGGGGCGCGGCGAGCCGTCAGGCTGGGTCAGTACCCAGCCGCGCTTGGCGAAGATCGCGAGGCGGTCCTGAGTGGCACCCTCGGTCGAGAAGCAGAGCAGCCAGGCGTGTACTCGCAGCCCCAGCGGTCGGGCAGCCGCAAGGCAAGCGGCAAGTTGGTCACCCTGTTCGTCGAAAATACGCGAGCGCGGCAGCACGGCGCTAGCGTAGTGGGCAAAGGCCGCGCCCGCGACATTGACGTAAAGATCGGTGATGCCTGCGTCTTTCAACAATTGGCAGGTTCGCGGCCAATCGCCGGGATAGAGCCCCATGCCGGAGTGGTCCCAGACCGCGCGGATCTCGCCGTGGCGCGGAGCCTGCAAAAGCCCGTACACCTCGTACATCCGCGACTTGAGTTCATTCGCGGCGAGCCAAGCCTCATAACCTTGGCCGGCGGCGAGCCTTTGACGGGCCACCGCTTCGGCGTACTGCATCGATTGCGCGGCCGTGACCGCACGCGAGCGCCGCGTCGGATCGGGCAGATTCATGGCGCGTTGGAGCAATGTGTTGGGGCCGCCCCCGATCAGGCGCGCGCGGCGCAGCACGCTGGATGCCGCCGGTTGCCAAAGCGAGGGGTCGTGGGCAGCGGCGAGCGCCAGCAGCAGGCGTCCTTTGGCTTCGGCGTCGCCATCCGCCAGCAGCACATGAGTCATCCAGTAACCGCCGGACGAGGCGAGCCAAGCGGGTTCAGAGGTTTTGCGCCCCTGACGGTCGTGCCACCACGCCAGCACATGCGAGCGGCCGGGCAGCGGCTGAACCAGAAAGAGGTTCTGCGAGGTTTGCAGGATCGACTCCGGGACACCGCGCGGGCGTGTTTCCGTGAAGCGCATCAGCGACCAGCGTCCGTCGGTGGTGCCTTTTTGGTAATTAGCCGTCTGCACGCCCATGAGCGCGGCCAGGGCGGGGGATGATGAGTAGCAGACGATCAACTTGCCGCCGCGGTTCACATGCGCCGTCAGTGCCGCCATCTGCGCGGCGTTCGGCTGCGCCAGATAGACCAGCACGGCGACGCGCTTGCCCGCCAGGGCTTTGGCGAGATCGGCGTCATCGGAAAATGTCGCCTCGACGCCCGCCTCGCGGTACCAACGTTCGACGTGACGTGCCAGCGATGCCGCGAAACGCCGTTCGCCGGCGGGCACCGCCGTATTTCCATGGATCACTGCGACCGGCGCGGCCTGAACGGCCAAACCCAGAACGCCAGCCATCAACATACTCACAACTCGTTTCATGCTCTTTCCTTAAGTTACACCGTGGCATGGTATCGATTTAGCGGCAGATAAGAAAGAAGGAATAAGTGAGAGGTAATAGGTAAGATGTAATAAATTTTCTGCATCCATCACCCTTCACCTCTTACTTAGCACTTGTTACCTATTACTTCTGGGTTGAACCCGCGTTTGTTTTAGCGTACACTGCTCCCATCATCAAATGCGGGGTTCGGCATAAGCGGCGGAGACCGCGTGCCGGACATGAAAAGGAGGTCACAGAATGAAAAAACAGTTCATCGTATGGATGTTAGGGGTTATGGTCGGTGGTGCGGCATTGGCGGAAGGGAATGCTGGCGCGCCGTATACGCCCTTTATGTTCAGTATCGTAACACCGCTGCAGGTGCCGTCTAGCGACTTCGATGTCGGCGGGCTGCGGATCAATGCAATCTATGGCGAGTGCCAGAATTTCGATGGTTTCGATATCAGTACGGTCGGCCGGGCGCGGGGACACGGCAACGGCTTGCAGGTGGCGCTGCTCGCCAATATCGTGGACGGCGATGGGCTGGGTTTCCAGGTCGCGCCGGTGAACTACGTCTCCGGCTCTTACGACGGCTTGCAGATCGGCGCAGTCAACTATGGCGCGGCGAAACCGCAGACCTCGGCGCAGGCGTTGCAGATCGGCGTTTTTAACGGCTCTGATTTTATCAAGGGCTGTCAGATCGGCGTGATCAATATCGCGCATGAGATGATCGGCTTCCAGATCGGCGTGGTCAATGTGATCCAGAACAAGGATGTCCCTTTCCTGCCGATCATTAACTGCTACTTCTAAACCGGAGGGATTTTCATGACTGTGAAAAAAAGTGTTCGCTGGGCCGTATGTCTGGCGCTGATTCTCTCTGCCGCCGCAGGATTGCGAGCGCAGGTGGTAACTGAGGCTGAAAAACTAGACCCGGAATCCTCGGCCGAACTGAAAGCGTTCAAGGCCAAAGTGCAGGAAGCCAACCCCGGTCTGGAAGTCGTGGCCGTCGAGGCGGACGTGGTGAAGCGGGCGGTGCTCGCGCCGCGGCCGCAGCCGGTCAACCCCAAGATCGCGATCTTCGTCAAGAACCAGACGCGCGTGGCGGGCATGGACGACGAGGTGGATGGCGTGCGCGACCGCATTTCAGCCGAGTTGGCCGGTGCCGGCCTGATTGTGCTGGACAAGGCGGAGATCGCGGACGGCTTCAACCGCTTCAAGATCACGACGGCTGAGGAGCGCTCCGGTCTGGTCGAGGGCATCTTCACCGGCGGCTCGACTGTGCGTGTCGCACAGATGCTGGGATGCGATTACATCATGCTGGTGTCGATCATCGGCGCCAGCCATACCGCCCGGACTGCCGGTGACCGGCAGGTGACCGTCTTTACGCTGCGCATGAGCACCAAGGTCAACGAGGCGGCGCAAGGATCATCGGTTTATGGTTCAAACTGGACCAACAAGTTGCCGGTGCCCGGACAGTATACCGACGGCGGCGACGCCCTCAATTACTACAACGACCTGTTTGACCAGTGGGCGACCGCGACCGGCGAAGAGATCGCCCAGAAGGCGCCGACGTGGCGTCGTGGTCCGGCTGCCGACACGACGATGGTCGAGTTCAGCGTCTCCACGACCGTCGATGAGCTGATCCAGGGTCTTGAGAGCGGCGTGCGTGCGCCGAACGAACTGCTCGACGAGATGCGGCGGCTGGTCGGCGGCGTGACGGTGGAAATCGATGGCGCGACGGTAGGCTCGTCCCCCGGAACTTTCAAGGCGACACCGGGCCTGCATCAGATGCGCGTGACGCGCCAGTGGATGCAGCCGTGGCAGCAGACGGTCAACATTCAGCCCGGCGCAACCTTCCGCGTGGCGCTGGAGTTGTCGGATGCCGGTTTGCAGCGTTACCGTTCGCTGGAGGGATTCCGTGCGGCAGTAGCCATCGGCTACGCCGAGGCGGTGATGCGCAAAGGCGTCAAGGTCAACTTCGACACGGCGGCCTGGCGCGATGTCGGCAACAGTGGCGGCGGGATCAACATCCAGCAGAACGCCATTCAGTAACGCCTACACCGGGTAATAAAAAGGGGGCAACTTGAACGCTCAACGCTTAACGCATAATCGATTGGTGACAGGGGTCATGCGAGTCGGGCGCGTGTTTCGTGCGTATGCAACTGGGAGCGCGGACGTCCTCGCCCGCTCTGTGAAAGGCCGTACGCGATTCAGATGCGCGGCTTGGCTTTCAGGAAATACGCATATCGGCCTCTTGCAAGACACGTTGTTGCGGGCGAGAACGCCCGCGCTCCCGACTCGCCGTCCCCTTTTCACCAGAAACGCACGCGCTTCGCTCCCCCGTCACCAATCGATTGCAGCAACGCTCAACGCTCAACGCGCGGGGCTGCTCGGGTTCTGCTTGGCCGCGTTGCTTGCGACGGTCGGTTGCGTGTCGACCAACCCTGGCGTGGACCGGGCGCTCTCCGGTCTGCGTACGGGAAACGATCCGGTCGCGCTGGCATGGTCCGAGAAACTCAAGCGCAGCACCTACAGCCAAGAGCTGGGGTTTGTCGAGACGGGCCGCGTGCGAATGCTTTCGGGCGATTTTCTGGGAAGCTCGACCAACTTCGCTGCGGTGATCGATACCGTGATCGAAAAGACCGAGACCGGTCCCGCGCTCAAGCTGGGTGATGCCGGCGCGACGGTGATGGCCGGCACGATCACAGATGACCGCACACGACCGTACCGCCTGCCGGCGTATGAGTTCATCCACGCGCTCCAGTACCAGATGCTCAACCACCTGTTCCTCGGGCAACGCGATGCGGCTACGGTCGAGGCGCGGCGCGCGGTTTTCGCGCAGGACCAGATTGCCGAGAAATACGGCAAAGAGGTGGAGGACGCACGGGTACAGGCGGCTTCAGGAAGCTCTTCGAACAGCATCGGCGTGGTCGAGGGTCGCATGCAGGGGATGGCGCCGGTAATCGAGATGACGCGCAGCTCGTATGAGAACGGGTTGGCGTGGTACCTCTCCGGTCTCCTGCTCGAAGAGGACAAAGACCAGGCCAATGCCGCGCTCGCCTACCGTAAGGCGTGGGAACTGATCCCCGGCAACCCGTACGTCCAGAAGGATTTTCTGCGGACACTGCGCACACAGGACACCGAGGCATTCAAGACGTTAGCGGCGCAAGCCGGCACCGATGCCGCCGCGTTGACGCGCGCGTCCACCGAGCTGATCCTGATCGTGGAAGAGGGGTTTGTGCCGCAGCGGCACTCGATGAAAGTGCCGTTGCCGATCGGCACGGCAGTGGTTTCGGTGGATTTCCCGTTTTATCAAGATCCGGCCCACGTACCGATGACGGTCGAGGTCATGGCGAACGGACGCTCGTGTGGTTTGAGTGCACCCGCGATCTCGATCCAGTCACTGGCGTACCGCGATCTCAAGGAGAAGATCCCCGGCGTCGTGGTGCGCAATGTCACGCGCGCGACGACGCGTGTTGTCGCGCAGGAGGCGGCGCGCCACGCCGGCAACGACGGCGTTCAGGCTGCGGTTTTTCTGGTGACGGCGGTGGCCACGGCGATCAACAAGGCCGACACGCGCGCGTGGTATACGCTACCGACAGTGGCGCACCTTTACCGCGGCGCATGCCAGCCGGGGGAGCACACGATCGAGCTGCGCAATCAAGTGAACGGCTTCGTCACGCGCTTTCCCGTCAAGGTGGCGGAGGGCGAAACCCGCCTGGTGTGGGTGGCGGATCTAGGCGGCAACTCCCGTATCGCGACGACCTCGCTGAACGGCAAAGGCGCGCCGACCGCCTATCACGTCTGCGGCAGCTTGCAAGCCGGTTTTCCACCGGTTACGCTTCCGGGCGGACCGAAAACATTGTATCATGTAGGTACACATCCCTGATAAGAAAGGAGACACCATGAAACGTATGACCACTCTCGCTGGTGCCGTCCTGCTGACGACCGCGCTGGTTACGCTGACCGGTTGCGTCGAGACAGCAGGAACCTCGGTGCTGACCGATCACGTGACCGGCAGTTCGCTGGTACTAGAGGACAGCACCCGGCTACGCGACCAGATTCAAGTGCTTAAGGTGAATTACGATGAGGTGAACGGGCTCAAGCGCGTCCACATCACGCTCCAGTCGACCAAGCACCGCCGTCTGCGGCTCAATTACCGGATCGCATGGTTCGATGCCAACGGCATGGAGATCGACCCTGCGACCAAGACCTATCGCAACCTGATTCTAGAGGGGCGCGACACGGTCACGGTGACCGGCGTGGCGAACTCCCCGGCGTGCGTGACCTCGAAGCTGCGCGTACGAGATCTGAAAGCAGCGGATTGATTGTAAAACAAGCCTCTCGCAAAACCCTTCGTGACATGGGCGTCCCGCCCATGAAACACGGGCAAGATGCCCGTGCTACACCTGTAAGCAAGGGGTTTTGCAAGAGCTTCAAACGAAAGTGAGGAAAGAGATGAAACAAACGTTGTGGATGATGACGAGTGTGGCCGTTGCGGCCCTGTGGTTGACCGGGTGTGCGAGCACGCCGACAGTGCGCGAGGTGGAACTCGACCGTGCGCCGATCAGTTCCAAGTTGGAGCCGCAGGACGTGCGGCGCACGGTGGAGAAGATGGCGGAATCGCTGTTGAGCGCACCGGGGGTGCGTGAAGCGACCGGCGGCAAGCGGCCAGTGCTGGATGTCGAGCCGCTCAAGAACCGCACGACGCAGCATGTGGACATGGTGAGCATCACCGATTCGCTGCGCATGCAGTTGTTGCGCTCCGGCATGTTCCGGTTCGTCGATAAATCGACCGCCGGCACGGATATCGAGTTCATGGACGCTCAGGCTAACCTCGGCCTGACCGATCAGAAAAAGGCCATCAGGCCGGGTCAGCAGAGTGCGGCGCAGATGTATCTGACCGGTGCCCTGAGCGAAATCAAGACGCAGGTCGGGCGCACGGTGGATCAATACTACAAGTTCTCGATGACGCTCAAAGACTTGCGCTCCGGCGAGTTGGTCTGGGCGGATGAGCAAGAGATCCGTAAAGAGAGCGTCAAGCCGCGTGTCGGCTTCTGAGCGAAGTAAGAGGTAATAAGTAAGAGAAGGATCTTGCAAAACCTCTCGTGGCATGGGCGTCCCGCCCATGAAACACGGGCAAGATGCCCGTGCCACGCCTGTAGGCAAGGGGTTTTGCAAGACCCCCAGAGGTAATAAGTGAACTCCTGCCGTGCGGTGCGCGGCAGGAGTTTTTTGGGCAACAAGGGGGACAGGTGTTTAGATGATGATCGAGCCCGCGCAGTGCCGGGACGAGCGTCGCTCGTCCGGGCGGCGTTTCACGCCGCCACACGGGCAAGATGCCCGTGCCACGTGGTGTTTAGACAACACTTTTCCAACAAACCATGTGCAGAGTATCGCGCACGCGGCGTAATTTTCTGAGATGCAACCGATAAAAGCACTGTCCATGGACGTTTTTCAATCCTGATTTTCATGAAGTTTCATGTGGTTCATGGTTAAGAACTACTGGAATCCCGCCAGAACAAACGTTTCGTCTCGCGCAGAGCGCACCGTCGTGCTAAGCTTGTCCCCATGAAAGTGACAGCGTTCATGGTTTGGGGATGGCTTGGGGTTTTTTGTGCGGCGACCGCCAGCGCGGGCGAGGTCTGGCTCTCGCAGCTTGACATCAGCAAGACGCGCCAAGGCTGGAAAGAAGCGGCACGTGATTTCAATCTGCTCGGACGACGCCTGAGCGTGGCCGGACAGACCTACACCAACGGCGTGGCGACCCATTCGATCTCCGAGTTGTATGTGGAGTTGCGCGGCGCGACGCGCTTCATCGCCGAGGCCGGTGTGGATGACTCCAGCGACCAGGCCGACAAGCGCATGGTCTTTCAGGTGATCGCCGATGACCGCCTGATCTGGCAGAGCCGTCCGTTGCGGCGCGGCGATCGCGCCGTGAAGATCGATCTCGACGTTACGCCGTACACCCATCTGTTGCTGCGTGTCGACCCGTGGCAGGACGGCAACGCCGCCGACCATGCTGACTGGCTGAATGCACGGTTCATCACCACTTCCGATCAGCCGCCGCGCACGATCGATTCGCTCCGCTGGCCGAACGCCTGGCTCTCCGCGCTGGATGCGACCTTTGTGACGCCGGGCGGCAGAGCCGACACCAGTGGGCTTGCGGTCGCGGGTGTAAAGTATGCCGAAGGATTGGGACTGACCATCCCGGCTGAACTCTGTCTACTGACCGGCTCGGCTGTCCGTTTCGCCGGCAAGGTCGGAGTGGACGACAACCTCGACGGTCAGGCCGAATTCGTGATCAGCGGCGACGGTCGCGAACTGTGGCGCAGTGGTGTGCTGCGTACCGGCCAGCCAGCCAAGCCGTTCGACGTTGACTTGAAGGGCGTTGGACGTGTGCACCTCGCTGTTGAGGGTACGCGCAACGCACGGGCGAACTGGGTAGAGACGGTCTTCACGCTGGACGGCAACCTGAGACCCGCCGCTACGCACAATGCCGCGCGTTACGAGAGCCGCCCCGACTGGGAGAACCCGCGCGTCTTCCGCGTCGGTACGGAGCCATCAACCGCCATGATGATGGTCTTTGATTCACCCAAGGCGGCGCGCAACGCCACATCGCGCGAGGAGTCGCCCTATTTTCTCTCGCTCGACGGCGAGTGGCAGTTCAACTGGGTGCCGCACCCCGACCAGCGTCCGACCACCTTCTATCAACCATCGTTCGATACGACAGCCTGGTCTGCGATCACCGTGCCCGGTTGCGTGGAGGTGCAGGGCTATGGCACGCCGCTCTACAAGAATATCGGCTACACTTTCAAGGTCGATCCGCCATTTGTCATGGGCGATCCCGATTCGCGTTACACGACCTTCAAGGAGCGTAACGCCGTCAGTTCCTACCGCCGTACCTTCCGAGTGCCGGAAGATTGGGAAGGACGCACCGTGTATTTGCGCTTCGAGGGCTTTGCCTCCGCGATCAACGTCTGGCTGAACGGCGAGCGCTTGGGATACGCCGAGGACGGACGCCAAGGCGTAGAGTTTAACATCACCGATTCGCTGACCGACGGCGATAACACGCTTGCGGTTGAAGTCTACCGCCTGTGCGACGGCTCTTACATGGAGGATCAAGATTTCTGGCGGCTTTCGGGCCTGATCCGTCCGGTCTACCTCTGGTCGACGCCGAAGATCCACCTGCGCGATTTCATCGTGCATACCACGCCGCTGACGTCAGGCGTCTACGATGACACATGGAATCTCAAGATCGATGCGCGCCTCACGCAACCCACTGATGCCCAGCCGCCAGTGCTTGAAGCTGAGCTTGTCCCGCGCAGTTTCAAGGGACGCCACGTCGCGCGCGGGCGCGCCATGCCGGTCGATGGCTGCTTCCAACTCAACCTTGCCGTCGATGCGCCTCGCCTGTGGTCGGCTGAAGATCCTGCGCTCTACACGCTACTGCTCACGCTACGTGACGCGCGAGGTGCGGTCATCGAATCCATCCCGCAGCGTGTGGGCTTCCGCCAAGTCGAGGCGCGCGGCAGCCAGATCCTGTTGAACGGTCAGCCGATCATGATCTGCGGCGTCAACCGCCACGAGATGGATCCCGACCACGGTTATGCCGTGCCGTACAGCCGTATGGTGGAAGACATCCTGTTGATGAAACGCAACAACATCAACGCCGTGCGCACCAGCCACTATCCCAACGATCCGCGCTGGTATGACCTGTGCGATGAGTACGGGCTCTATGTGATGGACGAGGCCAACCTTGAGACGCACGGTCTCAGCAATGCACGTAATCCGGTCTGTGACCCCTGCTTCCGCGACGCCGCGATGGATCGCGAGATCGGCATGGTCGAACGCGACAAAAACCATCCCTCTATCCTCTTCTGGTCGCTCGGCAACGAGAACAACGTCGACTCCGATTTCTTCGAGCAGGCCTACCGCTGGATCAAGACACGCGATCCGAGCCGCATGATCCAAAATCAGGGCAACGGGCCGCACGATTTCGTCGACACCATGTACGCCCGTGTGCGCGACATCGAGGCGTACGGGCGTCGCAGCGATACGACCATCCCCTTCATCCTCTGCGAATACTCGCACGCGATGGGCAATTCGTCGGGCAATCTGGCCGACTATTGGCGCGTGATCCGCACCTACCCCAATTTGCAGGGCGGCTTCATCTGGGATTTCGTCGATCAGGCACTGCGCCACCCGATCCCCTCCGAACGCCTACGCCATGACGGTCCAACGACCTTCTGGGCTTACGGCGGCGACTACGGCGATTTCCCCAACGACGACAACTTCAACTGTAATGGGCTGGTACAATCTGATCGCCGTCCGTCACCGCAGTTCGCGGAGATGCGGTACTGCTATCAGCCGATCGCGGTCGAGGCGGTCGATGTGTCGCGCGGTCTTTTCCTGATTCGCAACCGCCACCTCTTCACGGACCTGAGCGGCTTCGATGCCCGTTGGACCTACGAGGAGAACGGCGAGGTGGTGGCGAAGGGCCGCCTCAAGGCGCTGGACGTGCCGCCGCAGGGTAGCCGCACAGTCGAACTGCCGCTCTCGATGGTACGCCGCCCTACCTATGCGGCGCGCGTCAGCACATGGAACTTCAGCTTCGCCACAACCCGCGCGAGCATCTGGGCCGAAAAAGGCCACGTGGTCGCCCGCGACCAAGTTGTCGCGCCGGCCGATCCACATCCCGCGCCATTCGCGAATGTCGCGGGCCGTGCGGTCGTCCAGCTTGATGAGAGCAAAACGGCGGTCACGGCAACCGGCGACGGCTTCAGCGTGCGCATCGGCAAGGCAAGCGGCGCGATTGAGTCCTGGAAGGTCAACGACGTCGAGCAACTCCTGACGCCGTTGGCGCCAGACTTCTGGCGCGCGCCGACCGATAACGATCGCGGCAACAACATGGCGGCGCGTCATGCGGTGTGGCGCGAAGCAACCGCAGGCCGCAAGGTAAGCGAAGTCACGGTCCGGCGCGAAGTCGACGGCAACTGGCGCGTGCTGGTGTCACTCGCCTACCCCACCGCAGGCGAAACAGTCGGCACGCTGATCTACACCTTCACCAACGCCGGACAGATCCGTGTGGCGTTTCAGATCGAGCCCAAGGGCGAGGGGCTGTCGGCGCTGCCGCGAATCGGCATGACCGCGCAGATTCCGGCTGCTTATGACCGCGTGGCTTGGTTGGGGCGCGGGCCTCACGAGAGTTATACGGACCGCCGCGACTCAGCCTTTTTCGGTCGTTACGAACTTCCGGCTGACGACCTCTTCTTCCCCTATGTCGAGCCGCAGGAAACCGGCAACCGCACGGAAGTCTTCTGGGCAACCTTCACCGACGCATCGGGCAAGGGCATCCGGGTGTGGGGCGATCCCAAGCTCAACTTCAGTCTCCTGCCTTACACGACGGAAGAGCTTGAAACGCGCAAACATCCGTGGGAACTCAGCCGTTGCGGCAACCGGGTGCTGCGACTCGACTACGGCCAGATGGGACTCGCGGGCGAGAACAGTTGGGGCGCGCGTCCCTGGCCCGAACACCAACTCCCCGCCGGTCGTGTCTATCAATATGGTTTTGTCCTGGAGCCGGTGTACGGGCCGTGAACCGTGTGCTGGGCGTTCTCAGTCTTGTTTCATTTTAACTTCAACGGCATGATGTGTGTCATCAAACCTTATTGCCAACCATGCAGAGTCCATTTTCATTGGTCCCCTTTGTAGACCGACCCAATAATTGAATCCCCAAGGTTCTCTGAATGGATAATTGTCTGGTTGGCCGAGCAGATCAACGATCTCTGCTTTTGTCTTTCCCAGCAGAAGTTTTTTCGCGATGATGTCGCGACACATTTTGATGCGAGGAGCGTCAATTTTTGTTGCGAATTCAGAGTACAGTCGTTCGCGGCTACCTTGATTCCATAAATTTAAGTCAAACTCTATGTCAAAAGTCTCTTCCCATTTTATGTACGCCCACTCAATGCAGGAGATCAGAGAGAACAACGCCACAAGGGATGCCGCCATAGCGCCTGCGACTATCAAGACTGGTTTTATACGAAAGCGCATCATTACCTATCACCACTGTAGAACACGACAGAGCGTTCAGTTCTGCCCTTCTGAAACCCGATGCCAAAGAGTGGCTCTTTAGGTCGAATGGTATCCTATCCGATTAGGTTTGTCGAAAACTCATTTTTCCCCATGTGGCACGGCCCACAGAACTGAACGACAGACAACGGGGCGAAAATCAGAGGCTGGCGAGGACGGCTCTGAATTGTGTTGACAATTCTAAACCGACACTTTATAAATGTCACATGAAATACCGGGATAGAACACTGGAAGCGGAGGTGTTGCGGGCGGTCGCGCACTTTCCCGCCGTGCTGGTGACGGGGCCTCGGCGCTCCGGAAAAACCACGCTGTTGCGCCATCTGTTCCCCTCTTGTCAGCACGTACTGCTGGAAGATCCGGATGTCGTGGCGCGGGTGCGGGCTGATCCGCGCTCGTTTCTGGACAGCCTCACGCTTCCTGTCATTCTCGACGAGATGCAGAACACGCCCGAGTTGTTCGCCTACGTGCGCACCCGCATCGACCGGCAGCCGGATCGCAAAGGGCTGTGGCTGCTCACCGGCTCACAGGAGGCCCCGCTGATGCAGGGTATCACCGAGTCTATGGCGGGGCGTGCAGCGGTCTTCTCGCTGCTACCGTTCTCTGCCGAGGAGACACCGGACATGACGTTGCGGCTCGGCGGCTTCCCCGAAGTGCAGGCCGCGCCTGAAGTAGCGGACATCTGGTTCCGCTCGTACGTGCAGACCTACCTTGAACGCGATGTACGCGCCGTCACTTCGATCCGCGACCTCGCGACCTTCCGCCGTTTTATGGCGCTGCTGGCCAGCCGTTGCGGCCAGATGCTTAACAAGACGGCTCTGGCCGCACCGCTGGGGGTGAGCGTGCCTACCCTCACCCAATGGCTGAGCATCCTGGAGGTCACCGGACAGATCATCCTGACGCCGCCCTATTACGAAAACTTCGGCAAACGGATCGTCAAAACCCCAAAGGTCTATTTCGTGGACTCGGGTCTGGCGACCGCACTGCTGGGGATCCGAAATGAAGAGGATTTAGCCGTCTCGCCCTTCCGTGGCCCGCTGTTCGAAGGACTGGTCGCCTCGGAGATCGTCAAGCACCGTCTAAACCGGGGACAGGAGCGGGGGCTGTACATTTTCCGCGATCGCCAAGGGCTGGAGGTCGATTTCGTGGTGGACGAGGGCAACCGCCGCCTGCTGCTGATCGAAGCCAAGGCTACCCGCACGCCGATGCCCGACGACGGGCGTTCATTGACGCGTTTGGCAACGGCGATAGGTAGTAGTGCCGTGACGCGCGCGCTGGTCATACATGCCGACACGGCGGATCGTGCCGCGCCCATGCCGCTATGCCCCGGCGTGCGGGCGGTCGGCTGGCGCGCGTTGCACGCGCTACTTGATGAGAAAGCCTGACATTAAGCCGCGCACGATGCGATCAGCGCGACGCATGCGCCGGGTTCGGCTGTGAGGACGAGCACGGGCTTCGTTGGCCGGGCCAGTAGCGCGAGAACCAGATGCAGGGCTGAGGTCGCGCCTTGGACATCGCCGCACAGGATCGCCGGTTCTTCGATGGACAGGCCGGGCAGGAGCCGCGCCGCCGCGTCGCGGGCGGCGGTGTTGACATAAACGGCGTGCAGTGTGTCCGGCGTCTGCCCCGCTTGGGTCAACGCCGCCTGGAGCGCCTCATCGGCCGTCGGCGCAAGGCCGCAGCCCAGCAGTTGCCCGAGCGGGCGGGCGCCGCGCGCCTCGGCGGTGTCGGCGTGTTCGAGAACCAGCGCGGCGGCGGCTTCGCCCATCGGCGCCGGGTCGCCGGCTGCGGCGCGCGCGTTCAGAGCGACACCGGAGAGCGCGTCCGCGCCGCAGACAGCGATCACCTTTGTCCGTCCGGCACGGAGCAGGTCAAACGCTTCGATCAGCGCCACGCCTGATGCGGTCGCGCGCGTCACCACATTCTCGTGCGGCCCCTTCAGCGCCCACTCCATCGCGGCCAGACTGACAGCGGTATTGGCGTAGGCGTGCGGGAAGAGGAACGGCTTGACCAGACGCGGACCTTTGAGGATGAAGTCGGCA
This sequence comes from Kiritimatiellia bacterium, assembly GCA_035450385.1. Taxonomy (GTDB): domain Bacteria; phylum Verrucomicrobiota; class Kiritimatiellia; order RFP12; family UBA1067; genus DUPH01. The sequence continues at coordinate 21,596 of DAOTMQ010000018.1, forward strand.
AAAAACAGTTCGGCTGTTGACTGGCACCCCCAAGCCGTTCCGCCCATGATGCCGACGTTCAGCGCGGAGAGCGCAGCGGCGTCGATCCCGGATGTCTGGAATGCCATGCCGCACGCCGCCAAAAAAAGCTGGCTCGCGCGATCGAGGTACGCTTTGGGCGCGACGCCGCATGCATCGAGGTCCAGATCGGGAGCCTCGCCGACCAGCGGCGGCTCGGCGGCTTCCGGCACCGTGAAACGCGCCAGCGGAAAGAGGGCGGGCTCTCCCTCCTGAAGGGCCGCGCCATTCTCCTCGGCATCAATACCGAGCGCACTGATGACGCCCAGACCGGTAATCAAAACGGGGGCGGCTGTCGTTGCGGCTGGAGCGACGCAAGGCGGTTCGGGTGCGTCGCGCGTCAGAACTGCGGCAGCATTGCAACCGCCGAAACCGGCCGAGTTCGAGAGTACACAGTGAAACGCGGCGTTGCGCGGCGACGTCACAACATCAAGCGCGCATTCGGGATCCGGCGTGGTGAGATTGCCGGTCGGAGGAATAACGCCCTGTTGCAGCGACAACACCGAGACGATCAACTCGACCGATCCGGCCGCGCCCAGCATGTGCCCCAACAGACCTTTAACTGAGGTCACGGGAATGGTGGCGGCGCGTTCGCCAAACAGGTCTTGGATGGCCTGCGTCTCCGTGCTGTCGTTGGGCTTCGTACCGGTGCCGTGTGTGTTGATGTGGTCGACAGCTTCCGGCGGGAGGCCCGCGCAGACCAGAGCTTCGCGCATGACGGCAGTCGATCCCGCGCCGCGCGGTGCGGGAGCGGTCATGTGGTGGCCGTTGTTGCCGGAAGCCCAGCCGCGCAGCCACGCGAGCGCTGTCGCGCCGCGCGCGGCGCAGAGATCGGCCCGCTCAATCACCAAGGCGGCCGCGCCTTCCGAAAAGATGGTGCCGCTACGCGCGGCATCGAAAGGCCGTACGACCTCTCTAGTCATGGTGCGCAACGAACAGAGGCCACTCCACGAGAAACGCGAGAGGGCATCGTAGCCGACGATCAAGACTCGCTGCGCACGACCCGCCACAATCAAATTCGCAGCGGTGGCAGCGGCGGAGGCACCGGAGGCACAAGAGAGCGAAAGCGCGATACGCAGTCCGCCGAGTCCAAAAGTTTTAGCCAGCCTGTCAGCGGGCGATGCGTGCGCACAATGGATGCCAGCGGCGGGTTGCCGCCCCTCTTGGCCGGGCGGGATAAGCGCAGGCTCGCCGGCGTCGATGTCGCCGAAATTCGATGCCGTGATCAAGGCGGTCTCGGCAAGCGCTGCGGGATCATCCAGCAACCGTGCCTGGGCGAGGGCTTCGTGGCAGGCACCGGCCGCAAAGCTGGAGGCACGTGGTGTGCTCGCCATGCCAACAGGCGGCGTGTAGTCGCGAATCACGCCGCCTCGTGTACAGGCGATGCCGCCCAGATCGAAGAGATCCATGTCGGAGATCGCGGAGTCACCCCGCAACAGGGCTTGCCAAAGGGCGTTGACGCCGCTACCAAAGGGCGTAACCGCCCCCAAGCCAGAAATGGCGATTGCAGGCTTTGAGACGCTCGGGCATGTAGTCATAATCATTTCCCTCATCAATCAATCGTGTCAATCATGTCAACCATGAGGCTTTTACTTCATGGGCGGGACGCCCATGCCACGAGGGTGTGGCACGGGCATCCTGTCCGTGTTCGCTTCATGGGCGGGACGCCCATGCCACAGCCGTTTACGTGACACGTTGTTGCGGGCGAGGACGCCCGCGCTCCCGACTCTTCCGACTCCCCCGACTCTCTGCTCCCGCGAACGCGCGGGCCAGAGCTTGCCACTGGCTGTTCGTAAGTTCTTCGGCGCGAGCGGTCGGCGCGATGTCGGCGGCAGCGAAAAGTGCCGCCAGCGTTGCATCGTCACGTCCCAGCGGCGCGGGCGCTTTACGTAGCACTGAAGCAAACTGCTTGCGGCGGTACGTGAACGCGTAGCGCGTAAGGGCGAAGAACGCGTCCCGCTCCTGCGGCGTCAGGTCACTACCGCGACGGTCTAGGCGCACAATCATTGAGCCGACTTCGGGACGCGGCCAGAAGCAGGAGGCCTTGACGGCGCGCACCAGACGCACGTCGTAATCAAGCTGAAGCCAGACCCCGGCCTGGCCGCGCGCGGCGGTCGAAGGCGGCGCGGCGAAACGTTCGGCCACCTCGGCCTGCACCAGCACGGTGAAGGTGGGCGGCGCGCAACGGTGCAGTGCTACGTCCAGCAGAATGCGGGTGCCGACCGAATACGGCAGGTTCGAAACGAAAGCATCAAAACCACCACCTAGTAGCGTGTCCAGATCAAGTTGCAGGGCGTCCACCTCGATCACCTCAAGTCCCTCCGGATCGCCCAGCGCCTCGGCCAACCGTGCAGCGAGCCGGGCATCCTTCTCAATCGCCGTCACGCGTGCGCCGCGTTCCAGCATCGCCTCAGTGAGCACACCTAACCCCGGCCCCACCTCCAGCACACGCTGGCCCGCCGCTACACCGGCTGTGTCGAGGATCACCTCCAGAATGTTGCGGTCGATGAGAAAGTTCTGCCCGAGGGTCCGGTTCGGATGGAACCCATTCTCAATGCACCAAGCCTTGACCTGAGAGGGCGAGGTGAGATTCAAGCGGGCCTCACTTTCCGGTCGGCAGCTCGAATATCTTGATGTAGGACTCGGTACGCAGGCGGTCGGTCCACTCCTTGTAGAGCTTTTCCGCATGGCGCATGCGCAGGTGACTTTCGACATACGGCGCGGCCTCCTCGAAGGTCAGCGCACGCGCGTCTTGCTGTTCGTCCTTGCGCACGATGTAGCCGTAGCCGTCCAGCACCAGCATCGGTGAGGTCTCGCCCGGACTCAGTTTATCCAGTGCCTCGACGATCTCGCGCCGAAAGACATCTACCGGATTGACCTTACCCCACGAACCGCCATCCGCCGCTTTAGCATCACGCGAATAGGTCTTGGCCAGCGAGGCGAAAGAGGTGCCTTCCTTGAGCGCTTTCGCGATCTTGGCCGCACGCACCTCGACACTCTCGTCACCCTCCTGTGCCGGCGGATCGAGGATAATCATGCTAACGGCTGTCGCGGTCTCGGTCTGGTAGCGCCCCTTGTTGGCCTCGTACTCTTCGCGTATCTCCGAAGGCGTCGGCGCGACGCGCTTCTCAACCTGCTGGTAGCGCATGGCCGTGATCAGCAAGTCCTCCTCAATGTTCTTCTTCCACTCCTCGAAAGAGATCTTGCGGTCCGCCAGCAGGTCGTGCAGTTTGGTCCGGTCGCCGTCGAAGTTGTTGGCCACGATTTCGCGGATGCGGTTGTCCACCGCCCAGGATTGCAGCTCCATCTTCGATTTTTGCGCGGCGGCCAGAATCAACTTGCGGTCGATCAGCGCGTTGAGCGTGGCGGCATACAACTCGCGCAGCCGCTTTTCGCGCAGCTCCGGCGCGGTGTCAGCCCATGGACTGCGCCGCACCTCGCTCATCACCTCGCCGATAGTGATCATCTCGGAGTTGACGTAGGCGGCCACGCCGTCGATCAGCACGGCGGGGTTCTTGTTTGAAAGCAGCCCTTGGGCAGATACGAGGCCCGCCAAGGCAATCAGCCCGGCGGAGAGAGAAAGACGCGACATCATCGTGCGGTATTCCTTTTATTTCAGCAGTTTTGTAAAGCGTTCGTACGCCGCGTTCCAAGCCGCCGTGTCCTGCGGCTTGAAGGTGGCGATCGGAAAAGCGTTTTTGATCAGCGGCATCGCGGCCTTGAGATCCGGAATGATCCCGGCGCCGATCGCCTGCACCATGAGGTTGCCGATGGCGGTCGCCTCTTTCGGTCCGGCCAAGACCGGCACGCCGACTGAATCGGCTGTGAACTGGTTGAGCAGCGGGTTGTTGCTGCCGCCGCCCACGATGTGCACGACCGTGGTTTCGGTACTGGTGACGCGGTTGATCATCTCGTTGACGTAACGGTATTTGAGCGCCAGACTCTCGTAGACGCAGCGCAACACCGTGCCGCGGTCAGCCGGTGCGGTCTGGCCAGTCTCGGCGATGAAGCTACGGATCGCCTGCTCCATGTCGGCGGGGTTGTAGAAGCGCGGATCGTCGGGATCGATAAACGCCGTGAAGGCCGGTGCGGCGGGCGTGATGGTGTCCACCTCTTTCCACTCCATGCGCTTGCCGTCCGCAATCTCCCACACGCGCAGCAACTCCTGCACGATCCACGTGCCCATGCAGTTGCGCAGGAAACGCGTGTTGCCAATACCGCCTTCGTTACTCAGGCCGTACGCCATCGCCTCGGGCGTGGTGATGGGCTTCTTGATCAGCTTGCCGACCAGCGACCACGTACCCGAACTGATGATCAGCGCCTTCTTGGTGTTTTTAACCGGCGCTGCGGCAAAAGCGCTGGCGGTGTCGTGCGAGCCGACCGCGATCAGGGGCACTTCGTTCAGACCGCAGGTAGCGGCCAACTTGGGCTGCAGCGTGCCGACACGCGTGCCGGGCTTGACGATCTCAGGCATCAACTTCTTGGGGATACCCAGTGCTTTCAGGATCTCCCGGCTCCACTTGCCCCTTTTGGCGTCCATCATCTGCGTGACACTCGCGAAGGTCGAATCCACCGCCGTGCATCCGCCGAGGTAGTAGTAAAAGAGCGCGGGGATCGGCAGATAGATCTTGGCGAGTTTAAGCAGCTCCGGCCGACGTGTGGCCACCCACAGAAGCTGGTTAGACTGGTTGAACGGCTGGAAATGGTTGCCGGTGATGGCGTAGACCTTCTCGGCGTCAATGCGCGCTTTGACCTCGTCGCACATGGTATCGAGCCGGTGGTCACGATAGCAATAGACCTTGCCCAGCAGATCGCCGTCCTGGGTAAGCAAGTGGCCATCCGCCCCCCAAGTGTCGATGCCGATGCCGTCCAGCGTATCGCCGTACGCGCGCCGCGCCGCTTGCAGGCCCTTGACGATATTCTGGTAAATCGCGGTGTCATCCCAATAGGTGCGCTCCGTTACTGCGCCGGTACGGTCCGGCAAGAAGAAGGACACCCCCTCGTGAGCAAAGCGATGCACTTCTTCCATGCGGAACGTGCCGTCGCCAAAGAACCCGATGAAACATTTGCCGCCCGACGCGCCCAAATCCACTGCGAACAACTTCTTTTCAGCCATAACCCCTCCGTGATAGTCCAAACGTTTACGTGATAGTACCACATCGCCTGTTGACCGCTCAACGGTCAACTTCGC